>USGH01000154.1 GCA_900554225.1 uncultured Eubacteriales bacterium
CGCACCGAGATCGGCTTGCAGCGGTTCACGGTCTTCCCCTGACCAATCCGTGCGCACGATCTCTACGCCGTTCCGGTTTTCCACGGTATAGCTGCCGTCTCCCACGTTCCCGGACGCATATCGAAGCCGCATCGTATATTCCATAGTCACACCTCTTTTGACAAAAATTCATTTCTGCCCCCAGTATACCATACCGCACCCGGATTTGCAAGAGCAAACTTTTTTCCATCCGTGTCCATCCCGTGTATAATCTTCGGCTGTCGGGCAACACTATATCCGACATAAGGTCATAGGAAAGGAAGCATGAATATGGCAATTGCATCTACAAAAAAACAGAATCGGATTCTGACCGTCACCCTGCTCGTTCTGCTGTCCGCCGTCGCGGTACTGCTCATCGTTACGGGTCAGGCGAACAAAAAGGAGACCGTTCCCGGCATGGAGACAAATGCGTCGGAAACGCTCCGGGAGGATACGGCAGCCCGCCCGGCAAAGAACGCGGAGGAGAAGACCGCGCCGAAAACGGATACCGACAAAGCGGCGGAGACCAAACCGGGTTTCCTCGGCAAGGACGAAGCCAAGGCAGCGGAAACGAAGGAAGGGGAAAAAACAGAGGAGAAAAAGAAGGACGCCGATGTGACCGTGGAGGAGGAGCTGGTGGAGGTATCCGCACCGGTCGGGAAAACACCGGAATTTGTCGTTCCGGCAGCCGGCTCCGTCGTCAAGGGATATGCCATGGAGGTTCCGGTTTTTTCGGATACCATGCAGGATTGGCGTGTGCATGACGGCGTGGACATCGCGTGTGCCGTGGGCGATACCGTATATGCGGCGGCAGACGGCAAAATCGGGAAAATCTGGCAGGATCCCATGATGGGGACCTCGCTCACGATCATCCATGACGGCGGTGCGGTATCGCTGTACCAGGGGCTGGCGGAGGAATTTCCGTTTCCGCTCGCGGCCGGCGATTCCGTCACGTCCGGACAGGCAATCGCGGCGTGCGGCAATACGGCTCTGATCGAATGCGCGGAACCGGATCACATCCACTACAGTCTCCAGGTGGGCGGCGCGTCCGTGGATCCCGGCGAGTATATGCCCCTGACCTACGCGGCGACAGAGGTCGAGGACTGATCGAAACGAGATTGGCAAAACTCTGTGGAAAACCCTTTGGTCACATCCGTGATCGGAGGGCTTTTTCCGCATTTTTCGCTTTCATACGCGCTTTTTGGTGCCAAATCGGGGAGAACGCACCGTTTTTATCCTGTGGATTTCCCCGGAAAGTTATCAACAGGCTGTGGAAAACCGAAGTGGAAAAACGATTGCCGCATAGGTGTTGACAAAAGTGCCGCTTTGTGGTACAATAGCCCTTGCCGCACCGGGAATGGCTGGTGTGTGCTGTATGTACAACTGCATATATTGATCCCACGGTTTGAAAGGTTGTTTGCTGAGTAGATTTTCGGTAGTCGGTTATAGTCCGACACAACTGCCCATATCCGGAGACGAGATTTTCCGTTTCTGAGATCACCGACCGAGGGAGCGACATATTTCTTAGGGTAGAAGAGCGTGTCCACGTGCGTATCGATTGCGATAGGAACGGACAGGCTCTTTTATTATTTCATTTGAAAAAGGAGAAAAAGGATGAAAAAACACTTCATTCCGCTGCTTCTCGCGCTGGTACTGCTTCTCGGACTATTTCCGGGTGCTGTATTTGCCGCGGGAGACCATGACTGTGAGGCACTGCTGGACGACGCGTACTGGAAGCTGTTCGGCAAGGTGGGGTATCCCAAGCTGATGACGGAATTTACGGGAAACCTCTACAATCCCTATGAGGACGACTTTATCCCGTGGGACGTGGATTCCGACTATGCCGATACCAACGTGATCGAGTATATGCACGGACTGCTCGGGAGCAGGTTCGACGAGGTGGAATTGACGATCGTGGATGTGGTAAAGGATCTGTTCTATTACTACGACGACGAGGACGAGGTGACGGATTATTCCGTGATCGGTGCGGACGGTACGATCCATTACGATGCCGTGAACGAGGACAACTATACGGAGGACATTGAGATCGACGACTACGTATACGCAAACGGCGCGGCATACGAGGTGTCCTTTGCACTCTCCTGCCATGGTGTCACCTATGACGATACCATCGAATGCACCATCGTGGTCCCGGCGCATCTGACCACACGGCAGGATCGGCTTAAAATGGCGGCGGATTATGCACTGGCAAAGGCTGCTGTCCCGACCACGGTAACGGAGGATCTTACCCTGCCGCGTCTGGTTGAGGATACATATGTGGACGAAAACGGTTTTTATTGGCAGGAATACATGATCGACACCGCATGGACGAGCGACCATCCCGAGGTGATCTCCGCGTCCGGTAAGGTGACCCCGCCTCAGAATACGACCACGGTGACGCTGACGCTCCGTGCGTTTTATATGGAAGGATATTATGAGAGCGCGGGCTATCTTCTCGATCCCGGACCGTTCGGCGACGATGAGGTGCGCACTGTAACCGTCACCGTGCCGGGGGTTGGACATACCGTTGCGGTAGAGAACAGCTATGCGTCCGAGAGCGGTGCGGGTGTCTATAAGACCGGCGATACCGTCACGATCCATGCGGGGGAGCGAGCGCACTATGTATTTGTCGGCTGGCGTACCCTGGACGCGAATGTGACCTTTGCCAACGCACAGGACGCGGACACTTCGTTTGTCATGCCGGACGGAGATGTGACTGTGGAAGCGGCATGGCGGGAGATGACGATCTTCGAGGAGCCGCGTTCCTTCCCGTATTTCTATGGCAGACCGGATGAGGTTGCACCGAAAAAGGATTCCAAAACGGGAACAACTGCGGCGGATTCGTCCACGGAAGAGCCGTCTGCGGACAATACAGCGGCGACTGAAGCGGAGCTGCCCTTTACCGATGTGACCGAGAGCGATTCTTTTGCGGCAGATGTGCGCTTCTGCTATGCACGCGGACTGTTGGAGGGCACAGCGGCAGATACGTTTGCGCCGTATGACGGTATGACCCGCGCGATGCTCGTCACCGTGCTGTGGCGTATGGAGAACGAACCGGTCGTCGATTACGCAATGGCATTTGCGGATGTGGCAGAGGGCGAATGGTACAGTGAAGCGATCCGCTGGGCGGCGTCGGAGCAGATTGTGCTGGGCTACGACAATGGTACGTTCGGCACGAATGATCAGATCACCCGCGAGCAGTTCTTCACGATCCTGTATCGGTACGCAAACGATCATGGCTGCGACACCACGGCGGGCGGCATGGCGATCCGGGAATACGACGACTGCGATACGGTTTCCGCATATGCCTCTGAAGCGATGACCTGGGCCGTGAACTGTGGCCTGGTGCCGCAGAGAGACGGTATGCTCGCGCCGCAGGAAACGCTTCTCCGCTTTGAGCTTGCGATGAGTCTGCACTCGTTTTTTGTCGGATATAGCCTGTAAACGATAGAATAAAAAAATAGCACCTGCAACAGAGAAAGAAGCCGCTTATCCACACCGGCTGGGCGGCTTCTGTAGGACAGGTATGCAATAGATGTATAAAATGCCGAAAAATAAAATGTTCATAAAGATTGTGTTGCATTTTTGTAAGGGTTCGGCTATAATATCAATACGGAGAAAAGCTCCGGAATCCAACACATTATTACACATTTTTCAGGAGGATCAACTATGAGCCTTGGTAAAATCGGACTGTTTGCGGCAGGACTTCTTTTCGGTACCGCCGGTATCAAAATTCTGACCAGCAAGGATGCGAAGAAGGTCTACACACACACCACTGCCGCCGTTCTCAGAGCAAAGGAAGACATCATGACTACGGTCACAAACGTGAGAGAAAACGCTGGAGACATCGTAGCGGATGCCCGTGAAATCAACGATAAACGAAAAGCCGCTGCGAAAGCGGAGGTCATTGAGGACGATTGCACCTGTCCGTGCTGCGAGGAAGACGAAACTGCGGATACATGCTGCACGTCGGATGCACAAGAGAATATGGAAGATGCCTGTGACGAATGAGCCGCAGGCGTTTTTGTTTCGAAAGTTAGTCTTGGTAAACTTTTTCCCACGAAAGGCAAGCGATTTTCATGAAATGTACGATACTCCATGAATCGACGGGCAGAATGCGGGTCCATTTTTCCTGCGGCAGCATGACCTTATCTGAGGCGGATCTCGCGGAATATTGGCTGCGGGAGGTACCCGGCGTGCAGTCGGTGCGTGTATTTGACCGGACAGGCGACGCGGTGATCCACTACACCGGAAAACGGACGGCAGTGATCGCGTCTCTCGCCGGATTCTCGTTTGCAAAAGCGAAAAAACGGGATCTGGTGCCGGAGCATACCCCGCGCGCGCTCAACCGGGAGTTTGAGGACAAGCTCGTCTCCACGGTACTGCGCAGGGCTGTGACAAAGACCTTCCTGCCGTATCCCCTCCGCGCGCTGATCGCCGTGTGCAAGTCGTTCCGATATATCCGGGCGGGACTGGCTGCACTCGCGAAAGGTAAGCTCACGGTGGCGGTTCTCGACGCGACGGCAGTTACGGTATCTCTCCTGCGCGGAGACTTCGGAACAGCCGGCAGCGTCATGTTCATGCTGCACATCGGCGAGCTTCTCGAAGATTGGACGCAGAAAAAATCAGTTGCGGATCTCGCGGACGCCATGTCCCTCCACGTGGACAAAGTGTGGAAAACCGACGGTGAAACGGAAACGCTCGTACCGGTCAATACCGTGGCAGTCGGCGCCCGGATCGTGGTGCGCACAGGCGGCATGATCCCGCTAGACGGCGTGGTTTTCTCCGGTGATATGACAGTCAACCAGTCGTCGATGACGGGTGAATCGCTCCCTGTGGCGAAGAAGGCGGGCAGCTATGTCTACGCCGGCTCCGTTGTGGAGGAAGGCGAGTGCATCGTTACCGTTGATAAAGCGTCAGGCACCGGGCGATATGACAGAGTCGTGCGTATGATCGAGGAGTCGGAAAAGCTCAAATCCCAGACGGAGGACAAGGCGTACCGTCTGGCGGACAGGCTTGTGCCGTACACCTTTGCCGGGTGCGCGCTGGTCTATCTCCTGACCCGCAACGTCACAAAAATGCTTTCGGTGCTGATGGTCGATTTCTCATGCGCCTTAAAGCTGTCCATGCCGATCGCGGTGCTGTCTGCGATGCGGGAATGCAGCACACACCACATTTCCGTTAAGGGCGGACGGTTTCTGGAAGCGGCGGCACAGGCGGACACAATCGTATTCGACAAAACGGGTACGCTCACCTATGCCAATCCGACCGTGGTGGACATCGTACCGTTCGGCGGCCATTCCGCAGAGGATATGCTCTGTCTGGCGGCTTGTCTGGAAGAGCATTACCCGCACTCCATGGCAAACGCCGTAGTCGAGGAGGCAAAACGGCGCGGACTATCCCACGCGGAATACCATTCGTGTGTGGAATACGTCGTCGCGCACGGCATATCCAGTGCCGTCAATGGGCAAAAGGTCGTCATCGGCAGCGCGCACTTTGTCTTTGAGGACGAGGGTTGCGTGATCCCCGAGGGCGAGAAAGAAAAGTTCGACGCGCTGCCGCCGCAGTATTCGCACCTGTATCTCTGCATCTCCGGTACCCTTGCCGCCGTGATCTGCATTTTCGATCCGCTGCGGGAGGACGCCGCCGGCGCCATCGACGCGCTTCATGACTGCGGCATCTGCCAGGTTGTGATGATGACCGGCGACAACGTAAAGACAGCGCAGTCCATTGCACGCGCGGTCGGTGTGGACGACTTCCACGCGGAGGTTCTTCCGGAGGACAAAGCGGCGTACATCCAAAAGGCGCGCGCCGCCGGACACACCGTCATGATGGTCGGAGACGGTGTGAACGATTCCCCGGCATTGTCGGAATCGGACGTCGGCATTTCGGTCAGCACCGGTGCCGCGATTGCCCGTGAGATTGCGGATGTGACGATCTCCTCCGAAAGTCTCTACGAGATCGTGATGTTCCGGCGGCTGAGCGAGGCGTTGATGGATCGGATCCACCGGAATTACCGCTTCATCGTCGGCTTCAATCTGCTGCTCATCCTTCTGGGCGTGACCGGCGTGATCGTCCCGACGACTTCGGCAATGCTCCACAACGCATCCACACTTGCGATTGGTCTGAAAAGCATGACGAATCTGCTGCCGGAGAATACGGAGCAGACAAAGGCATAACACGAAAAAAAAACCGCTGTGCGTTTCTCCGGGATATTCGGAGCTGTACAGCGGTATTTTCTTTATAAATCCTTTTGTAGTACGCCTTTTTGCAGTACCTCCGCGACCGTATCGGGATTTCCGGCAAGCACGGGGGAGGGATGGTCAAACGCAACTGCCGAACCGTCAAAGGTACAGATTACGCCGCCCGCTTCTGTAATGAGGAGCGAGCCTGCCGCATAATCCCATGGCGAGAGGAGATATTCAAAAAACACATCCCCTCGTCCGGCAGCGATGGCACACAAATCGAGCGCGGCGGAACCGGAGCGGCGAATGTCCCGACAGCATTGAAACAGAGACC
>USGH01000155.1 GCA_900554225.1 uncultured Eubacteriales bacterium
CAGCTTGATCTCGTATTCGTCGCCGAGAATGCCGGAATCGATGATCTCCATCGCCTGCTGGAAGCCACATTCAAACCGACGGTTGTGCCGGATGTAGAGATGCGGGCCTGCCGGTTCACTGCCGAGTGCGACAAGCTCCTTCGCCTGTGCGAGAGACATGGCAAACGGCTTTTCGAGCATGACGTCCTTCCCTGCAAGCAGTGCCATTTTTGCGTGCTTATAGTGGTCGCAGGAACGGGTGGCGATGGAAACCAGCTCCACCTCCGGATCGGCTAAGAGATCCTCGATCTTCGTGTAGGGCTTGCTGCCGAATTCCTCCACAAACGGTGTGGTGCGCTCTTCGATGATGTCGCAAACCGCATAGAAACGGAATTTGTCCTGACGGGGGCGCAGCTCACCACGGTGCATACCGCTGCCTGCTCTGCCAAGACCGATGAGTCCGATGCGAATGGGTTCTGCCATAGGTCAAATTCTCCTTTTGAAAGCCCCGATGCCATGGAACCGGGGATATGTACGAATGTCAATAGGCAACCTCTGCCGCTCTTATTATAGCACAAACGCCCACCCGACGCAATAGGACTGGCGGAATTTGTGAAAAATCCGGGGACCGCACGTTCTGTCTGCAAGCAACAGGTGTCGAATGATACATCCGCCGCGCGTCACGATTCGATTTCGTAATTGGCGGCCTGAATCCGGAACATATCGTAGTAAACGCCCTTTTGCGCCATGAGGGAGGCATGCGTGCCGTATTTGACTACACCGCCTGCACCGATCACGAATATCTTGTCCGCGTTCTTTACCGTGGACAGCCGGTGGGAAACAAAGATCGTGGTCGTTGTGTTCGCCCTGTCGTAGAGCAGATCCATCAGATCCTTTTCCGTGTACGCGTCCAGTGAAGCAGTTGGCTCGTCCAAAATCAATAATCCGAACTTCTTTGTAAACAGGCGGCAGATACAGAGCTTTTGCTTCTGCCCACCGGACAGGATGATGCCTGTGGAATCAAACGCCTTTGTGATGTAGGAGTCGAGAACGCTTTCGCTGTTCTCCTCTGTGGCGAGCTTGCTTTGCTGTAAGATGGAGGATAACACATCATCCGCACATGGATCATATACATTCATATTCTCGCGCACCGTGAACGCGAGCAGGTCGCAATCCTGCATGACCACGCCGATCCGGTTCCGCAGCGCATGAATGTCATACTCCTGTATCGGCACGCCGTTTATTTTCACAGTGCCGTTCTGCGGGTCATACAGACGCAGGAGCAGTTTCAGAATCGTGCTCTTGCCCGCGCCGTTTTCGCCGATAACCGCTACCTTTTCCCCTGGACGAATGTGCATATGCAGATCGTGCAGCACAGTTTTCCGGCTGTCATACGCGAATGTGACGTTTTCCAAATCAACTGCAAACGCGCCGTCAGGAACCTGTGAGCATGTATTCGCGGAGCTGCCGTCTTTCAGCAGCGCGGCGTTCGGCTCAATGGTGGACTGGTATGCAAAGAATTGCCGGATTGTAGAGGCATAGTAGCTGTTTTCCTTGATTTTGCTGTAGATATCTACAAATGAGGTGACGGACCGTCTCAGGGAGACCGCCGCTGTAAACATAGCCATCACCTCGCTGACGGTCAGCGAGGCACGGAAAGACAGCCACGCGAGATACAACAGTACCAGACATGTTTCTACAAACAATAATACTTTGGACAGCAGTACGCGCGGCAGCTGTTTCCGGTTGTATTTGTCCGTGATATGCTCTTTTTCATCACAGACTTCCTCATACCGCCGAAACAGGATCGAGGACAGGTTTGTGATCCGCAGATCTGTCGCCCAATGGCGGTCATAAAACAGGCTGTGAATATAGTTCTTCTTTCTGTCGATCGGGGTCGAGGCTTTCCGCTTCTCATAATTGGTTTTCGCGAGCCTGATATTGATGAGAGTGGTGCCCGCCACATACAGTACGGTGATGACCGAGATCATCCCACCCGCGCTTGTCAGGAGAAAAAGCAGCGTTGCGATCGTAAATACATTGGCAAGCAGATTTTTGAGAAGCGTTACGCAGTTGTCGCCTTTTGCGATATAGTTGGAGGCCGTCCATGTGTATGTATCGTAAAATTCGGGATTGTCAAAGCAGCTTATGTCCGTCCTCTGCGCCTTCTGGAAGATCGCTTTATTGATCACGCGGGAAAGCCTTTGGTATTGGATCGGGACATACAGGAGGTTGATGATGTCGCTGACAGAAAGCCCCAGATAGTACACGCCCTGTAGCGTCAATACGGTAAACAGAATCGCCTGCCAGTTTTGCGACAGGACGCTGTCAATAAATCTTTCCGTGAACCTGACGTCGACAAAGGAAACAAGCGGGTTGATAAGGATTGCGGGGAGGATCATGAGCAGCATATACATTTTGCCATGATCCCAGAAAGGCTTTATCAGGTATAGATAATTGCGCCAGATGTTTTCTTTCACTTTTTTCATAACAACCTCCGATGTCCGATTCCTTGTTCTGCGTCGATGTGTCTGCGATCGACGCCTTACTGGATCAGCAGCGTAAACGTCCGTTTGTCGGATGCCAGGAATCCTTCCTCCCGGAGCTGCTTGATCTCGCGCATCATGGCGCTGCGATCCACACAGAGATATTCCGCGAGCGACGAGAGGGACATCGGCAGGGTAAACGTGTTGCTGCCCGCTTCCTTACGCAGGGTGTCGAAATAGGCAAGCAGCTTCTGCCGGAGCGAGCGTTTGGAGAGAATGTCCGTATAGACGCTGAGCTGCCGGTTTTTCTCCGCCGAGAGCAAAAAGAGGTTTTCCAGAAGCCGCGTGTGGTGCGGACAGACCTTTGCGCACGGATGCACGACCCGCTCCCAATCCATGAACATCACCCGGCAGTCCGTATCCGCCTCCACGGAGCAGTACGATTCCTCACGCGGCAGGAAGAACAGCTCCCCGAATACACTGCCGGCACGGTATTCCTCTACCCGGGTCACGCTGCCGTCAATGTCCGAAAGCTCCAGATGCGCGCTGCCGGAGATCACGATCCCGAGCTTTTCCAGCTTGCCGGAGAGAACCGCGATCCGCTCTCCCGCTTCATACCGTCCGATCCGCATCCGCATACAGGCCGTGAGCTGCCGTATGCTTTCCGCATCGATTCCCGCAAACAGTTCTACCATCTTTCTACCCCCATATATGCCGCCTGATTTGGCTCTGCTGCCCTATATCTGGAATTATATCATAAAACTGTGGGATTTGCAACAGCAAAATAAAAAATCTGTGCTATAATAACTACTACACGGCAATGTGGATAGACACAATGGATTGTGGTGTGGAAAGAAACGCTATACCAAATATGCGATAAACGCGAATCAATATACTGAATCAATATACTTTTGAAAGGAGCTGTACAGATGAAGATCATCAAGCGCAGCGGCGAGGAAGAAACCTTTGACCGACGGAAGATAGAGGCAGCCATAGCCAAGGCGAACGATGAGGGCGGTGATAAAAAGGAGCTGACCCGCCGACAGATCGAATACATCGCGCTTTGTATCGAGGATTACTGCGCCGATGTGGGAAGGGCTCTGTCCGTGGAGGAGATCCAGGAGCTTGTCGAGACGCACATCATTGAGCAGGGCGCCGCCGAGACCGCAAAGCGGTACATCCGCTATCGCTATGACCGGAGTCTCCGCCGCGCCGCCAATACCACGGACAACAAGATCCTCACGCTCATTGAATGCAACAATGAGGAGGTCAAGCAGGAGAATGCGAACAAAAATCCGACCGTCAACAGCGTCCAGAGAGACTACATGGCGGGCGAGGTCAGCCGGGATCTGACGCAAAGACTGCTTCTGCCGTCCGACATCGTGGAAGCGCACAACGAGGGGATCATCCACTTCCACGATATGGACTACTATGCGCAGCATATGCACAACTGCGATCTGGTCAATCTGGAGGATATGCTCCAGAACGGCACCGTCATCAGCGGCACCATGATCGAGAAGCCGCACAGCTTTTCCACCGCCTGCAACATCGCCACGCAGATCATCGCCCAGGTCGCGTCCAATCAGTACGGCGGACAGTCGATCAGTCTCACGCATCTTGCCCCCTTTGTCGATATTTCCCGGCAAAAGATCCGGCGCGAGATCATCGATACGATAAAATCCTGCGGCGGCAATCTGGACGAGACGATCATCTCCGAAAACGTGGAGAAGAGACTGCGCGACGAGGTACGCAAGGGCGTGCAGACGATCCAGTATCAGGTCGTCACCCTGATGACCACAAACGGGCAGGCACCGTTCATCACCGTGTTCATGTACCTGGGCGAGGCGCGGAACGATACCGAAAAGCGCGATCTTGCCATGATCATCGAGGAAACGCTGAAGCAGCGGTACCAGGGGGTGAAGAACGAATCGGGCGTGTGGATCACCCCGGCGTTCCCGAAGCTCATCTATGTGCTGGAGGAGGACAACATCACCCCCGACGCGCCGTACTGGTATCTCACCGAGCTTGCCGCAAAATGTACCGCCCGCCGTATGGTCCCGGATTACATCTCGGAAAAGATCATGCTGCAAAACAAGATCGACAAAAACGGCGTCGGTCACTGCTATACCTGCATGGGCTGCCGCTCGTTTTTGACGCCGTACATTGATGAAAACGGGCAGCCGAAATACTACGGACGCTTCAATCAGGGGGTCGTGACGATCAATCTCGTGGACGTGGCACTGTCCTCCGGCGGCGACCGGGAAAAATTCTGGCGTATCTTTGACGAGCGGCTGGAGCTTTGCTACCGTGCGCTGATGTGCCGCCACAACCGCCTGAAGGGTACGCTGTCCGACGCGGCACCGATCCTCTGGCAGAACGGCGCGCTGGCACGGCTGAAAAAGGGCGAGACGATCGATAAGCTGCTCTACGGCGGATATTCCACGATTTCTCTCGGCTACGCGGGACTGTATGAATGTGTGAAATACATGACGGGCAAGAGCCACACCGATCCGGCGGCGACACCGTTTGCACTCGATGTGATGCGGTACATGAACAAGGCGACGGCGGCATGGAAGGCAAAGGAGAACATCGATTTTTCCCTCTACGGCACCCCGCTGGAGAGCACGACGTATCGGTTTGCAAAGTGCCTCCAGAAGCGGTTCGGGATTGTTCCCGGCATCACGGACAAATCGTATATCACCAACAGCTACCATATCCATGTGACGGAAGCGGTGGACGCGTTTACGAAGCTGGCGTTTGAAGCGCAGTTCCAGGCACTGTCTCCGGGAGGCGCGATCTCCTATGTGGAGGTGCCGGATATGCAGAACAATATCGACGCGGTGCTTGAGGTGATCCGGTTCATCTACGATCACATCATGTACGCGGAGCTCAATACCAAGAGCGACTATTGCCAGGTCTGCGGCTACGACGGTGAGATCCAGGTGGTGGAGGACGACGGCAAGCTCGTGTGGGAATGCCCGAAGTGCCACAACCGCGATCAGTCGAAGATGAACGTGGCGCGGCGGACCTGCGGATACATCGGTACGCAGTTCTGGAACCAGGGCAGAACGCAGGAGATCCGCGAACGGGTCCTCCATCTGTAAGCCGGTATGCGCTACTGCAACATCAAGCCGTGCGACATTGCCGACGGACCGGGGGTGCGCGTATCCCTGTTCGTATCCGGCTGTACGCACCACTGTCCCGGCTGCTTCAACGAGATCGCGTGGGATTTTGCAGCCGGAGAACCCTTTACCCGGGAGACGGAGGACGCGCTCCTTGCCGATCTGTCGAAAAGCTATATCGGCGGTCTGACACTGCTCGGCGGGGAACCGATGGAGCTCGTCAACCAGCGCGCGCTTGTCGGATTTGTCCGCCGGGTACGGGAAGCATTGCCGGAAAAATCGATCTGGTGCTACACGGGCTATGTCCTGGAGCCGGATCTGCTCGCGGAAACCGGCAGGGCGCGATGCGAGGTCACGGACGAATTGCTCTCCTGTATCGATGTGCTGGTGGACGGTCCGTATGTGGAAGCCCTGCACGACATCACCCTTCTTTTTCGCGGCTCCTCGAACCAGCGGCTCATCGATATGCGAAAAACGCGCGAGACGGGAACGGTTGTCCTGTGGCGCGGACGGGAAAAGGGAATATAAGATACTGAGGCACATGACGGCGCGTTGTGTGCCTTTTTTCTGTATATTGCATATTGCACATGCGCGCTGTACAGTATTTCCTGCGAGCCACTTGCGTCCGGCACGGATTTGTGCTATAATACAGCCAAACCCAAGCTAAGGAGTACCAAATCATGACACAAGAATTCCATTCCGGCACCGGACGGTTCCTATGGCTGGATCCGGCAGTATATCCAGAAATGCAGGAGACCTCGTTTGAGGAGAGCGATTCAGGCAGCTATTGCGTCGCGGCGTTTGCCCATACCGTATCCCTCTCCGGCAAGGTGCGCTCCGTCACGTTCGATGTCACCGGAGCCGCGCAGTATTTTCTCTGGTGCAACGATCGCTTTGTCGGACTTGGCCCCGCGTCTGCCGGCGGCGATTTTC
>USGH01000156.1 GCA_900554225.1 uncultured Eubacteriales bacterium
TGGCACTTGGTCCACGAATAATTGGGGAGAAAATGTACTTGAAAAAACTAAATCCTACCTTCCCATGTATAAAAGTTTTGCGGAGCGCAATGAATCCTTGGATTCATTGGTTCATAAGCGACCGTTCCCCTCGTTCCCCGCGTTCCGGAAAAGATTATTTCGCCAGCGATTCTTCGAATTCGGTGAGGACATTGTCGAGGGTTTTCTGACCGGCGGCTTCATTCTTGGCGTAGGCGGAGGCAAAATCGGTCTGCTTGGCGCCGAGCGGGGTCAGGAAGCACTTGGCGAGGAGGAAGTCGCCCAGCACGCCATTGTAGGCAACGGCAAACGGGGACGTAATGGAGTCATGGATCAGGTCGATCATCGCCGCATCCTCCGCGCCGCCGACGTACTTCACCTTCAGCGCATCCTCATAATATGCCGGGATCACCGTTTTGGACGTTTCGCGGCCGAGTACCTCCAGACACGTGAACACGAACGGCAGCTGATCCACCGGCGTGGTCGTGAGAATCGCGCCGATTTCGGACGTGTCGTGCAGACTGGAGACATATCCGTCCTGCTCCAGATCCAGCTTCGGATACGGTGCCAGACCCACGCCAAATTCGATGTCGCGCATTTCTTCCAGGTCGCACAGACGGAGATACCCCACAAAGGCCGTCTCCGCGTTGGCGAACTTCTGGCGCAGATCCTCCGTGTCGCCCTTCTTTGTCTTCGGCAGCGTACCGTCGCCCCAGTACAGCTCGTTCAGCTTTTCAAGGATCTTTACGGAACGCTCGTTGTTGAAGCAGTACGTGACGCTTCCGTCCGATTTGTCGATAAACTGCACATCAAAGCCCATCAGCACCGGGATCATCGGTCCCCATGCGCCGATCACGGTATAGCCGAACTGGTCGCCCTCCGCGAGCGTACCGTCGCCGTTGGTGTCCACGGTCAGCTCCTCCGTCAGCGTGATCATCTCGTCCACGGTCCACTTGCCGTCGAGAACGATGTTCTGCACGTACGCCGCGTCTCCCATGTGGTCACCGATGAGCGATTTGTTGTAGTACAGCACGTGCGCGGAAGCCAGCGAGTCCGTGAAATAGTCGCCGACAAGCATATACATCGCGCCCGGCACGAACTCAAGGTCACGAATCGCGTCGCCGTACCAGTAGGACTTCTCGAAATCGAGGATCCCCGTGTCCTTGACGGAGTGGAAGTATCCCTTCGGTGCCAGCTTCGCGAGACAGAACATATCGTTTATCACCACGTCGAACTGGCTGTCTCCGGCAAGCACGATCTTCTCGATCTGCGTGTTCGCGTTGGAGTACGTCCATTCCGACGGCGTGATCTCCAGCTTCACGTTCAAAAACTCCTGCACATCCTCGTTCCGCTTGTAGACGGCGTCGTTCACGATCTCGCCGTTCATCTCTCCGGACCCTGCGATGAGTCTGTGCGCGTTTGTCGAGTCGTAGGAGTCGTTGGAGGAATTGATCCGCAGCGACTTCCCGCCGAAATCGGTATCCGCAAACGGATCCGGCTCGGTCTCCGGTTCGGTTTCCTGCACCGTTTCCCCATTCTCGGCATTCGGAATGTTCGTCTCCGGTTTGTCCTCTGTGCTTCCACAGGCTGTCAATGCACCGGCGGTGAGCAGTCCGGCAAGGAGTAGGGCAAGCATTCTTCTATTTGTCATGGCAACCTCCCATATCGCGCGCCACGGCGTATGTATGTTTCAGGACGCTCTGCGAATATAGCCTGAGAAACCGTTTACGTGCAGAGCTGCCTGACCCGCCTGCGCATTTTTTATCCACCTTTATTATATCAACCACGCACAAGAATGTCAAGCATTTTTTGTATTTTATCTTGCGCTTTGCCAGATTTAATATAGTTATTTTTGTAGTTACAATCTTCGGGCTTCCGCACAGCATGAAAAAATCCGGCGAAAAAAGCGCGATGGCACGCCCATTTGCCGGATTTTGTGGTATAATGATAGCATACAATTCCACCGGAGGTATCCATGCTTCATATCGATTCCGTACATGATTTTCAGATTTTCCAGCAAACGGGCGGTTATGCCGATATTCCCGTGCGCGGCAGCGTGGTCTTTGAAGAAAAGGCGATGCCGCAGGTCATGCTGCTTCTGCTGCGGGAGGACGACTCCACCCTTGTGACCGCCCCCCAGACTGCCCCGATTCTCCCGGACGGCACGTTTTCCACCGTCCTCCACGCACCGGTCGGCGGCCATTACACGCTGCTCTGCGCCCTTTGCCGCGCCGTTGGAAACGGGGATTATGTCACCGCCGCCGATTGGCCGGACTGCGGACACGACGCGATCCCCTCGACTGCCGTCTACCACATCGGTGTGGGCGAGGTATTCCTCATCGCGGGACAGTCCAATGCGTCCGGTGTCGGCAAGACCCCCGGCTTCGATCCGCCGCATCCGCTCGTCCATCTCTGCCGCAATTCCCTGACATGGACGACCGCCGCGCATCCCACCAACGATTCCACGGACACGGCGCACCCCGGCAACGCGGACTTTTATCTTCCCGGCACCTCGCCGTATCTCCGGTTTGGCACCGCCATGTGCCGTGCGCTCGGCTGTCCGATCGGGCTGGTTTCCGTTTCCCGCGGCGATACCTATCTCGGACAATGGCTGCCGGAGGACGATGAGACACAGGCGGCGTTCCCGCAGCAGGACGGTTATCCGGCGGGACTGCTCTGGCACGTGATCGAAAGTGCCGCCGCTGCCGTGGACGGAAAAATTGCCGGTGTGGCGTGGTATCAGGGGGAGAACGACGCGGATATCCCCGCCATGTGCGAGGCATACGGCGCACGATTTGCACGGTTTGCGGCGCACGTCCGTCGGCTGTTCCACGCACCGGAGCTGCCGTTCTACACCGTGCAGATCAACAAATCCACGGAGGGACGCACCTCTCCGGAGCTTGCCGGACGGATGCGGGAGGAACAGCGGCAGGCAGCGCACCGGATCCCGCACGTATACGTGGTTCCCGCGCACGATCTGCCCATGTCGGATCACGTACACAACAATACGGCGGCAAACGGCGTGATCGGCGAACGGCTGGCGTGGTCCGCGCTGGAGAACGAATATCACCTGCCCTATTTCGGCAAGGCACCGGACGCCATCTCGGCGAAGCGCACACGCACGGATACCGGTATGCAGGTGCAGGTGCTGTTTGACAACGTGGTGATGGGCCTTTCGGATTTCGGCTGTACCGCACCGATCGTCCGGCTGCGCACCGACGGGAACGGAACGCTCCCCATTCGCAGTGCAGAATGCCGCGGGAACGCGCTGTATGTCCGCACAGACCTGTACGACGGCCCGCTGACGATCGATATTGCCTATGAAGCTCTGCCGTCCGTGCCGGTCCTACCCATCGATCGCGGTACGGGGATGCCGCTCCTTGGCGTGTACGGCATGGCGGTGGAATAAAAAAAGGCACGGAGCGATTGCCCCATGCCCTGATTTTTCCATAGACAAACAAAAACCGTTGACCTGCTCAATGCAATCCGGGGTACAATTCCCCGGGTGGAAAACAGTCCCCAACGGCTTTTTGTATCCAGAGTATACACGATACCGGCGCGCCTGTCAAGAGAGAACGCTTAGGTGTAACACAAATGAAACCATTCGTGCGCTTCCTTATTTTACGCTGTTCCGTATCGCGGCGTTCTCCTTGCAGATCCGGTTCTCGTATGCGTTCTGACAACTGTTTGCGGACGTGGACGCGGGGACATCGTATGTCGGGAAGTAGAGCTTCTCGTCGATGGTCCGCTCCAGTCCGAGCATCGACACGATGGTGTAGAACGTCTCATGGGAGATCTGCATATCGCACACCAGCTCCGCAAGGGTGAAATCCGAGGCGGTCTGATAGCCGTGCTCCGTCATCCATTTGGCGTATTTTTCCGGCGCGATGTAGGAGATCAACGCCCATTTTACCTGATTCTGCGCGACAAAGACGGGATCTACGGTGTTTTTTGCCGCCATTTTCGATTCCGTCAGCGCATCCGGGGAAAGCTCCGTCTCCATCTCCGTGTCGTCCGCCGCGGCATTCGCCATACCGCCCATCAGGGAGAGCACCGGCGTAAGGGAATCTGTGTTTCCTGCATTCTCCGGAATTGCCGTGCCGTCCTCCGTCGCAAGTGCAGCGTCCTCCGATACGGTGTCCGTGGTGTTGCCTGCCGCATTCGAGCCGTGGTCAGTCCCGCTTGCCGTGGGATCGTCCGTGAACAGCGGCGGGACAGGATGGTGGGAGTGCACAGAACCGCTCGTGGAATTGCTTGCAGAACCGCTCATGGTGTTACTCGCAGAGCCGCTTGTGGAGCCGCTCACTGCGCCGGGATTGCCGACAGTGGATCCAGTTTCCGCAGAGGTCTCTGCCGCACCGTCCGTTGTGATCTGCGCGCCGCCCGGATTGAGGAATCTGCGCGGCGGTTCGGTTTCTGTCGTGGACGCGGAGGTCTCCTGCTTGTTCGCTGCTCCCCCGGAGGTGGCGGTGTTCTTGCCGGAATCGGTTCCCGCGTTGGAGGAGCTGTTGTTCTTGCCGGAACCGGTTCCCGCGTTGGAGGAGCTGTTGTTCTTTCCGGAACCGGTTCCCGCGTTGGAGGAGTTATTGTTCTTTCCGGAACCGGTTCCCGCGTTGGAGGAGCTGTTGTTCTTGCCGGAACCGGTTCCCGCATTGGAGGAGCCGTTGTTCTTGCCGGATGTGCTGCCGCCATGGGGCTTTTCATCGGCATCGCACGTGGTGTCCGTGATCTCCTCCACCTCGATCTCCGCTTCTGTATCCGGAACGGCGGCATCGGACGGGGCTTCCTCCCGCGCATCCTCCGGCGATTCTGGCAGAAGGACAGCGGCGGTTTCATATGCATCGGGATCGGCAGCCCCCGTTTCGGCTTCATATGCTGCCGTATCGGAGACGACCGCAGGCTGTGCCCCGTTCAGTGCCATTTCCGTCGCCGCAGAGCTCTTGCGGAGCATCGGACTTGCGACAAGGGCGAGCGAGCAGATCATCACGAAACAGGCGGCGGCACTGCCCCAACGGAGGATCGTCCGGCGCATTTTCCGTTTGCGCGTCATCACGCCGATCTTCGCCATCACGTCCCGGCGCAGATTCTCCGGCGGTGCGGGATACGCGGATTGCAGCAGGGCGCGCAGCAGGGCATCCTCCTCCGTCTCTCCGTCACCCGGCGCATCCGCATCGGGGGCAGGGATCCCGGGCAGCACAAGCGGCGGCGGCAGCGGCTTATCGACATGAGACACGCCGGACAGATCGTGCAGCAGTGCCTCTTCCTCCGGCGTGAGAACGTCGCCATTCCCGTTTTCTGTATTCCGTTGTAGGCGGCGTTTCTTCATTATCATCAGATCCTTTCCAGGGCGATCGTTTCTCTTACTTCTCATTGGACGTTCAGAAATCCAGAATGTTCCCGTTTTTTAAGATTTTTTTAAGAGAATTTCGGGCGCGGTTGAGGCGGGATTTGACGGTGCCGACTTCAAGGTGGAGCAGCTCCGCGATATCCTGGTAGGACATATCGTTGAGGTCGCGGAGAACGATGATCCGGCGCATATCGGGGGGGAGGGCTTCGATGGCGCGGCGGACGGCTAAGATGGTTTCGCGGCGATCGATGGCAGATTCGGGAACGGTATCGCCGGAGGTCACAGGTACATCGATGAGGGAGGTGTCGTCCGGATCGTCCTCGTCCGCGGCGGTGGTGAGAGAGACGGTTTCGTGGCGCATGGCAACGCGAACCTGATCGCGTGCGGCATTGACCGTAATGCGGTAGAGCCAGGTGGAAACGGCACAATCGCCGCGGAAGGAATCGAGAGATCGCCATGCCTTGAGAAAGACGTTCTGTGCCACGTCCTCGCCATCGTCGGGATTGCCGCCGGACATACGCAGCACGCGCACGGCGGTGTGATAGACGAACCGTTCGTAGAGTGTGACAAGCTCGGAGAAAGCAGCCTCATCCCCGTTTTGCGCACGGCGGACCAGGGCGGCACTGTCGCGATCCTGCGGCACGGCATCCGGTGTGTCCGGCACCTGCGCTGGCAGCTCCGCAAGAGCGACGCGCGGTCCGGCATCCGATTCCTTTCCCCTGTTTTTATATGGCTTCATGGCACTCCCTCACGCGGATATGTACGGCATTTTATCAATAATTAGCTGTGTATAGTATAGCACAACGGCAGGGAAAAAGCAATGGTTTTTTAGCCGGGATTTATCCCGCGCCCTTTTTCTGTGGGACTTGCAGTCACGTATGGCGCGGCAGGTACCGAGGACGCCCTGGCATCCGGTACCGCGCCGCGTGTTTTGCACGTACTTGCAGTACAGGCTACTTATGACTTGCAGTCGGCTTATCAGGCTGTGTTTGGCTTATATCCTTTGTTATTTTATAAGGTAGGCTGCGTTTTTCTTTGGTTGTTTATTCTGGTTTCACCAGTGAGGAATACCACGTCATACGTGTAGATTTTATTGTTGCCTTGCGGCGCACCAAAGGACGAGGAAGAAGGACTCTGCGGA
>USGH01000157.1 GCA_900554225.1 uncultured Eubacteriales bacterium
CATTCGCGCTCGGTGTGATGGGCACCTACGTCGTGCTGCGGCAGACCTATTTACCGCAGTACACCAGCTCCGTGACGCTGATCGTCCGTTCTCGCTCCGGTACCACGAGCAACTACAACAACCTCTCCGCGTCCATGGAGATGACGGAGTTTTTTGCCGATATATTTTTGCAGCCGACGAAGCTTGAGCATGCCGACCGTGCGCTGGCCGAGGAAGCCTTTCAGGGCAAGATCACGACGGAGGCGGTGGAAAATACGAATATCCTCTTCGTGCGCGTGACCGGAGCCAATCCGACCGACGCGTTCCGCGAACTGTCCGCCGTACTTGACGTGTATCCCGTGATTGCAGACGCGATCTCCGCGAATGCCGTGGTGGACGTGATCCAGCAGCAGAGCGTACCGAAGGCACCGGACAATCCGTTTACGTGGAAGGACACCGGGATCAAGGCGGGGGCTGTCTGCGCGATATTGACCCTTGCCGCCGTTGTGCTGATGTCGTATCTGCGCGACACGGTGAAGAATGAGAGCGATTACACGAAAAAGATCGGCGAAAAGCTTGTCGGCTCTGTGGTACACGCGACCCGGAATCTTACCCTGCGCGACAAATTGCTCACCGCGTTTGGCAGATCGAGAGCGGGCAAACGCGCTTTGATGATCCGCTCCGATTCCGGTGGGTTCCTCTATACCGAAAATTTCCAGAAAATCGCGACAAAGCTCGAATATATGCGCCGGAGCATGGACAAAAAGATCTTTATGTTCACAAGCGTGGCGGAAAACGAGGGCAAATCGACCGTCACCTCCAATCTCGCCCTGTCTCTGGCGGAGCGCGGCAACCGGGTCCTGCTTATGGATTTCGACTTCCGCAAGCCGGCACTGTATAAGATCTTTGAGGTGGACGTGCCGCGCGAAACGGAGCTGGGGGAGCTGCTCTCCGGCAAGCTCGACGTGCGCGAATTCCGGTTTTTGCAGTACCGGCAAAGCTCCCTCTTCCTCGCGATCAACCGGCACGCCTATTTCGATTACGCCGACTGGATGGCATCCCCGGATGTACGCGCCAAGCTCGATCTGTTCCGGAATATGTTTGACTATATCCTCATCGACACGCCTCCGGTGTATGCCGCGCCGGATGTGGTCTCCATGACGTCCCTCGCGGATGTGACCATGCTCGTGCTCCGGACCGATGTGGCGGAGGTGGCGGACGTCAACGATGCCATTCTCGAAATCCGCGCGCACAAGGGTCATTTCGGTGGCTGTATCTTAAACGATGTGCACCGCGATTTCAATCTTTTCGGACAGACCGGCTCCGACGAATCCGGATACTACAAAAAGGGTTACGGATACGGCAGATACGGTAAATATGGCAAGTACGGGAAATACGGTCGGTACGGCAACTACGGTAAGTATGGCGCGTATGACAAATTCGACCGATTCGGCAGCGATTTCGATTCCGGTGCAGGACAGTCGGATGGCAAGCATTGAACCCGTCTGCCCTGTGCATGAGAGATTCCGAGGAAAGGATAACGCCTGCCGTATGGAGGCGACGCGATAAACATGAATGAAGAAACCAAATCCGCGCAGACGGAATCGACCGACGGCGAAAATCTGCTGTTGGCGATCCATCTGAGCGATCTATGGCGCGGTATCGAGAAGTTCTGGCTCCTCTGCCTTGTTCTGGTGGTATTATGTGCTGCCGGGACTGCGTGGACTGCCGGAAGGCGGTATGTGCCGATCTACGAATGCAGCGCGACCTTCACCGTCGATACGCAGTCTGCAAGCCAGAGCTACAGCCTCGATGCCTATGGCTACTACTATAACCGGATCACGGCAAATCAGCTGGCGGAAACCTTCCCGTTCATCATGCGCAGCTCGATTTTGCAGGAGAAGATCTGTGATTCGCTGGGGATCGACTATCTGCCCGGTACCATTGAGGCATCCGCCCTGTCCGGCACCAATCTCTTTACCCTCCGTGTACGTGCGAATACGGCGGAGAATGCCTACGCGATCCTGACAGCGGCGATCAGCGATTATCCACAGGTCGCGGAATACGTCATCGGCTCCACACAGCTGCACATTCTCTCGGAGCCCGTGATGCCGCAGGAGGCGATCAACCCGCTCTCCTACACCCGTCAGGCGATCAAGGGCGGCGCGCTCGGACTCCTCCTGTCGGCGGCATGGATCGTCCTCTATGCGCTGAGCCGGAAAACGATCCGCACCAAGGACGACATCCGCAGCACACTCCATACGGAATGCGTCGGGATCCTGCCGCAGGTACGCTTCCGGAAATACCGCCGGGAGATCGACACCTCTATCCTTTTGACCAATCCCCTGATCGGTACAGGCTTTCTCGAATCGCTCCGCGCGCTGCGCAATACGGTCTTACACGGGCTGTCCGACAGCGAAAAGGTTCTTATGGTGACTTCCACGGCTCCCGGTGAGGGAAAGACGACGGCGACGGTCAATCTGGCGGCTTCCCTGGCGTCCGTTCATAAGCGGGTGCTGCTCATCGACGCGGACCTGCGCAATCCCAGTGTGTGCGAACTGCTCGATGCCGGGAAAAACGGTGGATTTCTACCCGCGACCGATTGTGGCGAGGTGCCGCCGAATGTGCTCCTGCAATATTCCTCCGCGTACCAGCTGACGGTCATGACCTTCGGCGACGGGATGAAGCTGTGGAGCGCGATCAACCACCAGTGGCTGCGGAAAATGGTCGCGAAAATGCGTCCGCTGTTCGACTACATCATCATCGACACGCCGCCCTGCGGTCTGTTGACGGATGCGTCGATTGTGGCGGAGGTTGCAGATACCGTTCTGTATGTCATCGACCAGGATGGTGTACGCACGCCTCGGATCCGTGCCGCGATGGATACCGTACTCGGCAAAAACGCGCGGTTCATGGGATGTATCCTCAACAATGCGGCTTCCGGTCTGATCGGCTACGGCAGCAATTACGGCTATGGCTACGGATACCGCTACGGCAAATACGGCAAATACGGCAAGTACGGCGCGTATGGCAGGGAGCTGCGCGATACGTCGCCGAAAAACAGCTATGGTGCCGGGGAATCCGGTTCCCATACGCCTGAATAACGTACCCGCCTGTGACGCGCCAACGGTGTATCATACGGCGGAAAAGGAAGTGGAAGGATGATGCATATCAACCGGCGCAAGATCCTACTAGTCTTATTTGACATTGCCTGTTTCTGTTTTGCGGGATTTGTGTTCCTGTTTCTCTACACAAACGGCGCGCCATCCGGTTTGACTCTGCCGGAGCGGTTTATCCAGCTCGCACTGATCGTATTCTGCGTGTTCTGCGGGAGAATCGCGTTCCGGTGCTATTCCAATATCTGGCGGTATGCAAGGGCGGCGGAATACTTCCGTATGATCCTCGCGGATTTCTGCGGCGGTCTGTGGTTTCTCATCGTGCGGATGTTTGTGCCGTTCCAGATCGAGTTTCTGCGCGCCGTCACCATCATCACGCTTGGCTGCCTGTCCTGTCTGGCGGCACGATTCGTCTACCAGCTTTTGCAGGGACGGATCCGGCAGCGGGACAACGAAGCGGAGAATGCGGTCGAAAACATCAATGTGGCGATCATCGGCGCGGGACGGCTCGGCGCGACACTGGCAAAGGAGCTTGCGGAGGGCAGAGGAGTCGTCTACAGCGCGACGGAAAACAAAAGCCGCCGCTATATGCCCGTCTGCTTCATCGACAACAATCCGCAGAAGATCGGCAGCTATCTGGAGGGATTGAAGGTCCTGCCGGAGGGAATGACCGGGGTGAAAACCGCCATCGAAAAGCGGCACATTTCGGAGTTCATCATCGCTCTGCCCGATATGTCCCCGGCGGCAAAACAGAAGATCTATGAGCAGTACGCAGAAACCGGACTGAAGGTCAAGATCTACGACTATCCCTTCGCAGACGCGGAGAGCAGTCTGGAGGATACGCGCGAAACGTCCGTCAATACACAGAGAAGTGTACGCGAATTCAAGATCGAGGAGCTGTTGTTCCGCGATTCCCGTTCCATCATCAGCCGCTCCACCTATGCGTACTACCATGGCAAAACGGTCATGATCACGGGCTGCGGCTCCATCGGCAGCGAGCTTTGCCGACAGGTGGCAAAATGCGGTCCGCGCGAGATGATCCTCTTTGATTTTTACGAAAACAACGCCTACGACATTGAGCAGGAGCTGCGGCGCGAATATCCGATCGATAAGCCGGAGGGCTTCCGACTCCACGTGGAGATCGGTTCCGTCCGCGATCGGGCAAGAATCCATGAGGTCATGCAGAACTACAGACCGCAGATCGTATTCCATACGGCGGCGCACAAGCATGTCCCGCTCATGGAGCACAGCAGCGCAGAGGCGGTCAAGAACAACGTGTTCGGTACCTGCAATGTGGCGGATGCGGCAGAGGAAGCCGGGGTGGAAAAATTCATTCTCATCTCCACCGATAAGGCGGTCAACCCGACCAATATCATGGGCGCGACAAAGCGGATGTGCGAAATGATCCTCCAGTGTCGCCGGGACAGCAAAACGTCCTTTGCCGCCGTGCGGTTCGGTAATGTGCTGGGCTCCAACGGCTCCGTGATCCCGCTGTTCAAAAAGCAGATCGAAAAGGGCGGTCCCGTGACGCTGACGGACAAGCGGATCATCCGGTACTTCATGACGATCCCGGAGGCGAGCCAGCTTGTGATGACGGCGGGCGCGATGGCAAAAAGCGGAGAGCTGTTTGTGCTCGACATGGGCAATCCCGTGAAGATTCTTGATCTTGCGGAGAACATGATCCGGATGAGCGGACTGCGCCCGTATCAGGACATCAACATCGTGGAGATCGGACTGCGCCCGGGCGAAAAGCTGTACGAGGAGCTGCTCATCAAGACGGAGGAGCTGGACAAGACGGAAAACAAGCTCATCTACATAGAACGTGATACGCCGCCGAGTCGGGAAGCGGTTGCCGAAAAGCTCGCGATCCTGAAAAAAGCGGTGGCGGATGCCGGGGATACCGACGATTCCGCAGCCATCCGTGACGCGCTGATGCAGGTGGTGCCGACCTTCCACGATCCGAAAGAGGTCAACAACCGGCGCACCGCGGAGCTGAATCTGCACGTGGCGGCGGTGGCAAAATCGTAAACGGCAGAATAGGCAAAAGCCCGCTCTGTTTCCCAAAATAAGCAAAAATTGGATACCGGATCCGGTGCCTGTGTGTGAACAAAACGCGCGCAGACACCGGTTTTTTCATGCGAAAATACGCCATAGGGGGATTTTTTGCGACCCTGCCATATGTTGCGGCTTCTTTTTACCCAATTTCGGCTTTTTGGCTATTGCAGATTCGCGATCTGTGTGCTATAATGATTACAGATGGAAATGTGTGACGTTTCCATACCATTTCAAAATATTGAGAGGTGAAACGCATGGACGGCGGGTGTTGTAATGGACATAAGCGATGGGATAAGCCGCACATACGATCTCATGCCGCAGCCGTGCGTATCACACCTCTTTTGCATATCCTTTGAGGTAAGGCGCGCACCAATCGGTATATGCTGACCGGCGTTTTCTGATGAAAGCCGGGCGGTATTTTCGTGCGTTTTTTCCGACCGCTCATATCCGGACAACAATTTCCACCAAAGGAAGACCTACCGGGTCTTCACAGGAAGGGATCTGCCATCTCCTTTGTGTGTGGGATGGACCGGGCGAGGCGGTTTTTTTGCTGCCCATAGATCCTTTTGTATCTGAAAAAACAGAACAGGAGGTTGTCATGGAAAAGAAAACGGTAACTGAAGAAATGGAAAACCTGTACCCGGATTACGCCGAGGAGCTGACCCGGGTCATTCACAGCGGTCGCTCTCCGAAGGCGATGGAGGACGCGATCCTACAGTTTCACGAGAATGACATTGCCGCGACCATGGAAACGTGGACTCCGGCGGAACGGAAAATCCTATACCAGACCCTGCCGGAGGAAGATCTGGCGAGTATTTTCGGGTATCTCGACGATGTAGCACCTTATTTTGCCGAGCTGGGGATCCGCAAAAAGGTCGCGATACTTGCTGGAATGGAAGCGGACGACGCGGTAAAGTGCCTGCGCCAGCTCTCCAAGGAAGAACGCAATACCTTAATCGATCTCATGGACGATCAGTCCCGGCGGGAGATCTGCTTCCTCAGCTCCTTCGACGAGGATGAGGTCGGCAGCATCATGACCACGAACTTTGTCTCGATTCCGGCAAATTCCGGTGTGCGGCAGGCAATGCGTTCCGTGATCGATCAGGCGGCGGATCATGACAACATCACAACGATCTACGTCACCGCGGCGGATGGAACCTACTGCGGTGCGATCACCCTACAGGAGCTGATCATTGCCCGCGACGGAGAAGCGCTGGAGCCGATGATCGCCACGTCGTATCCCTACGTCTATGCGGAGGATCCTGTGGAGGACTGCATTGAGCGGATCAAGGGCTATTCGGAAACGTCCATTCCCGTGCTGTCCGGCGACAACCGACTCATCGGCGTGA
>USGH01000158.1 GCA_900554225.1 uncultured Eubacteriales bacterium
TCGCCCCAGCCGCCGTATACGAAGCCGAAGTCGTAGATTCTGCCAGCCAGCGTGATGTCGATCATCTCGAGGGAATCCTCGTCGCGCGCGCCCTTGTACTTGAGCGTGGTCTCGCAGTACGGCAGGGTGACGCTCTTCCAGCTCTCCGCGTTGAGGGCTTCGACGATCAGACCGACAAAGTCCGTGTCCTGCGCCGTGATGAGCACACCCTGGATGTCGTGGGAGCCGCCAACGCTGGTGTAGTAGCCCTGCTGCGTCTCGTCCCATTTCGGCATCGGGATGATCGCGTAGTCCAGCTCCAGATCGCGCATACCCCACTGGGTCATCTCCAGATTGCCGTTGGCGATGAGGGTCTTTTCGCGCATGAAGGCGTTGAAGCCCGTGTTCCACTCGGTGTCCGTCCAGACGTAGTCGTTTAATTTGATGTCGTAGAGCCATTCGACGATGGAGACGAGCTTTTCGTCATAGAAGGTGTCGTCGTATTCGCCGTCCGAGTTCTTCGTCATGACCTTTTTGCCGAACGACCAGAGATACGTGTTCGCGTCCCCCTTGGAGTCGATGGCAAAGCCGTACTGGTCGCCCTCGTCCTTCTTGCCGTCGCCGTTGACGTCCACGTAGGTTCCCTCGCAGATCCGGGTCAGCTCATCTCTGGTCCACTTGCCGCTGCGCACCGTCTCGTAGATGTTCGGCAGCTCGTAGGTCTCGGCGAGGTCCTTGTTGTACACGAGACAGACCGCCTTGCCGACCGCGGACAGGTCGAAGTCGCCGATGGCGAGGTAGGTCTTGCCGTGATATGCGAGGTCCTCTGTGCAGCTCTTCGACCACCACGGCTTGGAGAAATCGACGTAGGACAGATCGTTCACGGGCTGGTAGATGCCGCTTGCGATGTTTTTGCCCATTTCGATCACGTGGGAGGCGACCATCTGATACGTATCCTCCCCGGCGGTCACCGCATTGTTGCACAGGGTCGTGATCGCATGATAATCGCCGCCCTCGATGAAGCGCAGATCGACCCCGAAACGGTCGGCGACGCGCAGATTCCGGTTGTAGAGGGAGTCGCCCATCACGTCTCCGGTCAGCTCCTCCGCGTAGATGAAGCCGATGGTGGAATCATAGCCGAGCACGGTAAAGGCAACGCCGCCGAAATCCTTCTCCGGCAGTCCGTCCGGGTAGTCGGCGCGTGTTGTCTCCGTTTCGCCGTCCGTATCGGTCGCGGCGCCGCTGTTTTCCGATTCCGCGCTGACACGGCCGGTCTCCGGGGTATCTCCGCCGTTTCCGCAGGACGCGAGCGGGAGGAGCATGGCGATGAGCAAGAGGAGTGTGGTGAGCTTTTGGGTTCGCTTTTTCATCTGGATTGCCTTTCTGTTTCTGATTTGGTAAATTATGTTCAATACTGAGGTGTGCAGCTGTGTCGTCCGGACGCGGGGCAGACCGGGGGCAGCCATTATTTCAGGTTTGCCCCCGGAGCGCGTGCGCATTTGCGTTTTCCGCGTGCTTAACCCTGCGTGAATTCGTCAAAGGCGGCGAATACCTTGTCCATGTAGCTGTTCCACTCCGCCTTCTTCTTTTCGTAGTAGGAGGTGATGTCCGTGGAGTTCTCGTCGTTGATGCAGTACTGGAACCAGAATGCCGCGCCCCAGCCGCCGTAGACGTAGCCGAAGTCGAAGCGGCGTCCGTTCATGAGGATGTCGAGCATTTCGATGGAATCCTCGTCACGCGCGCCCTTGTACTTGAGACAGCTGTCATAATACGTCGGACGGACTGTTTTCCAGCTCTCGGCGTTCAGCGCTTCCATGACGAAGCCGACCATATCCTTGTCCTGTACCGTCGTCAGCACGCCCGCGATGGAGTGCGAGCCCTCGACGTAGGTGTAATAATCCTTCTGTGCTTCGTCCCACTTCGGCAGCGGCAGGATCGCGTAATCGGATTCCATTTGCCGCATATCCCACTGTGTTTTGGCGACGTAGCCGTTTGCGATGAGGGTCTTGTCCTTCAGAAACTGACGGTAGCCGGTGTGCCATTCGCCGTCCGTGAAGGTGTAATCGTGGTTGTTCTTGATGTCGTAGCACCATTCCACGATGGAGACGAGCTTTTCGTCGTAGTACACATCCTTGTAGGTTCCGTCGGACTGCTGTTCAAAGAGCCGCTTGCCGAACGCCCAGAGCAGACCGTTGAAGTCGCCCTTGGAGTCCACGGCAAAGCCGTACTGGTCGCCGTTGTCCTTCTGTCCGTCGCCGTTGACGTCCACGTAGGTGCCTTCACACAGCTCGTTCACCTTGTCCTTTGTCCACTGTCCGGCGCGCACCGTGTCGTAGATATTCGGCAGCCCGTAGGATTCCGCGAGATCCTTGTTGTAGAACATACATTTCGTCTGCGAGAGACCGGACATATCGAAGTCGCCCATCGCGAGGAAGGTCTTGCCGCGGTAGGTCAGGTCGGTCAGGTTGCTCGCGGACCACCACGGCTGCCGGAGATCGATGTACGGCAGGTCGCTGATCGGCTGGAAGATGTTGTTCGTGACCGCCATGCCCATATAGATGACGTAGGACACAACGGCGGTGTATTCGTCCTCACCCGCCTGCACCGAGGCCTTTGCCGTGTCGATGGTGGTCTGCGCGTCCGCGGTTTCCGACAGCGCGATCTTGGCGTTGAAGCGGTCGCCGACCTTGACGTCGCGGTTGTAGAGCGCGTCGTTCAGCGCCTCGCCGTTCATCTCATCGGCGTGGAAGAATACGGACATTCCCTCGCCGAGCACGGTGTAGGTTTTTCCGCCGAAATCCATCTCCGGCAGACCGTCCGGGTAGTCGGCGCGTGTCGTTTCCGTCTCGCCATCCGTATCGGCGGTATCCGCGGTGGGGGTGGATTCCGCGTTGACACGGCCGGTTTCCGGGGTATCTCCGCCGTTTCCGCAGGACGCGAGCGGGAGGAGCATGGCGATGAGGAGCAAAATGGTGGTGAGCTTTTGGGTTCGCTTTTTCATTTGGGTTGCCTTTCTGTTACTTGGTTTATATACCATGTGGGACAGAGTCTCACAGTGGGTTTTCTTCCATAAAATAGATGCCCATCCGTTCCCTGGCAAGCGGGACGCGCATTTCCGGGAACGCCGCGCTGTCTCCGTCGTACAGGACCTGATTCGTCGTGAGGTCCGTCACCGTGATCTGCCCTGTGAACAGGCGCGGGATCTGTGCCGTATATACGCCGTCCTCCGTCGCCGGGACTACGAGTACCGCGCGGCCGTCGCCCCGTCTGGCGTATCCGGTGAGCTGCGGTACGGAATCCTTGGTCACCGGGATCCGCTCGATATTCGCGTCGCGGTGGTTTTCCGGGAAATATGCAAAAATATCCGGGAACATCCGCCGGAGCCGGAGCATCTGCTTCACATCCTCATAGAAGATCCGGTTTTCCGCACGATCGAGCAGCTCCCAGCGGATCTTCGAGAAGTAGATCACCCCGCCTGTCTCATCCATGCCGAATTCATCGCCGCAGAACCAGACCGGGATAAACGGTGCCAGAATCGCCTGATAGCCGATCACAAGCCGGTTGCCGCGCACGAGCCGACTCTGGTAGTCGTGATTTGTGACCGTGTGCGTATAATACCGTGCCGTGCCGCGCGTTGCGGGATCGGTTTGTGCCGGAGCCGAGCCGATGGCATAGCCGGTTTTCACGCTGTCCACGATGTCGATCCCGGAGAGATACGGCGCGATCGGCTCTCTGTACTGGGTGCCGCGATCTCTTGCGGTATAATCGAGTACGCCGTCCTGTTCGAGATCGAATACGCCGCCCCGGTCGCAGTTGTCCTCCGCGATGATGGCGATCTTCCGCCCTGCGGCATACATTCTCCGACGCACCTCGCCCCACACATCGTAGCCGCCGTAGTTGGGTTCGCAGTCGCAGCGATAGCCGTCCGCGTGCGTATAGATGAGGTTTTCGACCGCCTTATCGATGAACCACGTGCGAAATTCCTCGTTTTTCCAGTTGAAGGCACGACCGCCCCATGCTTCCCCCTCAAACCAGTCCGGGTGTCCTGCACAGAGGGGAGAGCCCTTCATCACGCCCCATGAGATCACATCGAGGAAGATACGCACCTGTCTGCCGTGGGCATAATCGACGAATTTGCGAACCACGCTCCAGCCGTCGGATGGATCCGCACAGCCGGTGTAGGCGGAATCGATGGTGTGCAGCCCGCGGTTGCCATAGCCGTTGCCCACCTTGTCACGGTTGTAGATCGGACAGAGCCAGATGGCGTTTACACCGGTCTGCGCGTAGAAATCGACCAGAGCCGCGGCAGTGGCAAACGAGCCGTCTCTTGCGGCGGTATCGAGATGGACCTCCGCCATGACCATATCGGAGAGAAAATCGGGTGTGGTGATTCCGTCCATGCCGGCTCCGGCGGAGAGCAGCTCCACATTGCGGTCGGAGTGGATCACGGGGAGAATGCGCGCGTTGTCGATCTGGTTTTCTCGGTAATTTTTGGCATAGGCGAAGGAGGAAACGACAAGCGGGATCCGTCCGGTGCTCTCTCCCACAGCGGTGCCGAGCCGTCCGAGCAGGTAGCACAGTCCCTCGCGAATCGCAGGCAGAGAGCCGCCCTCGACGAGCATTTCATGAATCGGCAGAGAAACGGACACCGTGTACGCCATTTCGTCCATTTTCGCCGCGATCGCGCCCCAATTTTCCTTCGCGTCGGCAGCCGCGGCAGGGGCATCCGTGGAGCCGTCCCGCAGCAATACGCGCAGCTTCCAGCCGTCCGGCAGCGCATCCCGCATTTCCACAGCGAAGGTATCCGTCAGCATGTTGTACAGCCGTGTGCGATCCTCCGGCGGCAGGCACGGTGTTTCCATGGCAAGCTCCGTGACAACCGCAGTTTTCATGTGCTTTGTAATCATAGACATACCTCATATTTGAATTGGTAGAAAAAAGTCGAATGGTGGAAGGATAGACATAAAAAACAAGCTTGGGTCAGCGCATTCTCGCGTTTACCCCATCCGGGAGATGTTGACCGCGTCCTCCGGGAGACGGCTGAGCATCTCAAGGGAGCGTCCGGTTCCCAGAGCCACGCAGGACACCGCCTTATCCGCGACTCTGGTGCGCACGCCGGTGGCGTAGGTGATGAGACGGTCCAGTCCGTAGAGGAGGGAGCCGCCCCCGGTCATGACGATGCCGTTTTGCAGAATGTCACCGATGAGCTCCGGCGGGGTCCGTTCGATAACGGAACAGACCGCCTCGACGATCGCCGTGATCGGTTCCTCCAGCGCGTCCGGGATCTCCGCCGACGTGATCCGTACCATGCGCGGCAGTCCCTGTACGAGGCAGCGACCCTTGACGTCAATGGTCCGTATCTCCTCTCTGGGCCACGCGCAGCCGATCTTGATCTTGATTTCCTCCGCGGTTCGTTCGCCGATCAGAACGTTGTGCTTGCGCCGGACATAGCGGATGATCGCCTCATCGAATTTGTCCCCGGCGACCTTGATCGATTCGGACACGACCACGCCGCCGAGCGAGATGACCGCAATGTCCGAGGTTCCGCCGCCAATGTCGAGGACCATGTGTCCTCGGGGTGCGGATATGTTGATCCCGGCACCGATGGCGGCAGCGACCGGCTCCTCAATGAGGTAGGTCCGTTTCGCGCCCGCCTGGGTAGCCGCGTCTACTACGGCGCGTTCCTCCACCTCCGTAATGCCGCTTGGCACGCAGATGATGACGCGCGGCTTGAAGATGACGGTGCCGCAGGATTTTTTGATAAAGTGCTGGATCATTTTTTGTGTGATGTCGTACTGCGTAATGACGCCATCGCGCAGCGGACGGATTGCCGTGATGTTTCCGGGAGTGCGCCCCAGCATCATTTGCGCCTCCCTGCCGAATTTCAGTATTTTGCCTGTATTTTTATCGATAGCGACGACCGACGGCTCCTTGATGACGATCCCCCGTCCTTTTACGTAGACGAGGACCGTAGCGGTGCCCAGATCGATGCCAATGTCCTTGCTCATCCTGTACGTTACCCGAACCTTTCCTGCCCGTGCGCGGCAAATGAAACCACGCGGCAGTCGTGCGTTGTGGTGCAGCGAAAAATATTCATCTTCTATTATACATCATTAAAATGCAATTTGCAACGATTTTTGCTGAATTTATTTGCATTCTCCGGGACTTGTCCCGGCGCCTGATCGAACTTGTTCGGACACCGAACTTGTTCGGTAGTTTGACTTGCAGTCGGCGTATGTTCCGCGCGGCAGGTATGAGGATGCCGTGGCATCCAGTACCGAGCCGTGCGGCTTTGGCTAAACTTGCGGTTTTGGCTTGTTTGACTTGCAGTCTGCTTATGTTGTTTGTATTTTTATAAGGTAACTGCGTTTGACTTGGATTGTTTTTTTTGGCTTCTTCAATGAGGAATACCTCATCGCTCCTGTAGATTTTATTGTTGCCTTGCGGCGCACCAGAGGACAAAGGAGAGGGGCTCCGCAGAGTCCATCTCCTTTGTCCTCTGGT
>USGH01000159.1 GCA_900554225.1 uncultured Eubacteriales bacterium
GCGGACTCGCGGTACTGATTTATGGACTACCGGTATCCACCCGTGGATCGCTGGTATCGTATCCGCGGAATATTCATCTGGCTCAATGTGCAAACGAAATGTTACAATTTCCATCTTTCTATTTATTGCCGGAGGTGTTATACTCAATGTTGTACAGGATTTCTTGAAAATGCAATCACTACATTGTTTAGGAGGATGAATATGAGCAGAGCCGCTACTCTTCCGCTTGAGGAGACGCAGCATATCTGTAGATACTGGCTTCACCGCATTTCCCATGAATGGGATGTTTCCTATAAGCTACTGTCCGCAGGGTATCTTTCGATTGGTTGGTCTGCGCTCGCTGGCAGCGGGATAGAGCGTGTTGTTCGATCTGCAACCAATAGCCAACCGTTTGAGGCACTTATGCGCGAGTATGGGTATCAGGCAAGTCGTTCCAGATGGAATCTATGGACTTTTTGCAATTTCTCCCGCAACGATTTTGTTGTGGTTCCCCTTTTTAATGGTGAATCCTCGATTTATAAGGTTGTCGGGAGTTGTATTCCCATTTCGGAGCTTTCTGGCTTCCCGGATTTTGTATCCGAGGACGGAAGCAGGATCATTCGCGATGAAAAAGGGCTGCCGCGTCGTTTCCAAACGAATGAAATCGTGGATTTAGGCTTTGTCGTACAGGTGGATCCAATCAAGGAGCATATCTCCCGTTATGAATACGCCGACAATAAACTTACGGCACGAATGAAAATCAGGCAGACAAATGCCGATATTTCCGATCTCGCGGAGAACGTGCAGAATGTTATCGGTGCCAATTCCCCCATCAATTTTTATTCTGCGGTTATCGAAGAATTGGCAGAGAAGCTGTTAAACACAATCAAGGCGCAGCTCACACCAGACAAGTTTGAACTCCTTGTAAAATGGTACTTTGAAAAGATTGGTGCATCTAACGTATTCCGTCCCGGAAAGAACAGTGCAGATAAATGGGATGGCGCAGATGCAGATATTGTCGCTGAGTTTGATCCTTTGAAAATCATGTTCTATGTGCAGGTGAAACTTCATGATGACATTACTTCTCAGTGGACCGTTGAACAGATTGCAATGTACAAAGATCAACACGAGCTTGCTTCCGGCGAGTACACAATTATCCCGTGGGTTATTTCAACAGCAAGCGGTTTTTCCGCCGATGCCATCACCATGGCGCAGGAAAACAATGTGCGATTGATTACCGGAACAGAGTTTGCCCGATTGCTGATTGATGCAGGTATCACAGATATGAACAAGGCGTTTGCATAAAACAAGGCGATAGCCATCACAACCCATCGCCCAAAGCACCCAATAGATAGCACGCAAATCCAAACCTACAGAATGTAAAATAGCAGTACGTACAGCATCACAAAAGAGCCAACGGATTTCATGAGAAGTCCGCAGGCTCTTTTGTGTTTATCTGTTTACTTTGCTTCGCTGTATCGTTCCTTGCCCCACCATTTCGGCATCAGCTCCCGCAGCGTGACAGTTTCCCGGGTTTCGTAATCCACCAGGATCTCCATATTCTCGTTGGCCTCATTCAGCTGATACAGAAATTCCCGACATGCACCGCAGGGCATACCACTGCCTTCTCCGTACGGCGGTTTGTCCCGGAATGCGATCAGCCGTTGGATCTTCGTCTGACCGCTTGTCACATACATATGGAGTGCCGCCACCCGTTCCGCACAGAGATTCATCACACCGCTGCAGCTTTCGATGCAGAATCCCGTGTAAACCTCCCCATTTTCTGCTTCCAGTGCGCATACCACATGATGCGCGTATATAAAGGGGGAGACGTCCTCCGGGTGATACGCCTGTTTTGCCGCAGTATACAGTTTTTCCCAAATATCCATACGGTTTTCCTCCAGCTTCTTCCTATTCGGTATCGGTTTCTATCAACCATTTGGCACTCTGCGGCGCGGAAACTTTTCGTTTACAGTCCGTATTTTTCCCGCAGGATGGGGATGAGGTGATCGGCGATGATCCGGTGGCCGTCACGGTGCGGATGGAGCGGTTCGAGCGGGATCCAATGTGCGCCGTTGATGAAGAACACGTCGTCCCCGGTAGAATGGTTGAATTCTTCGACAAGCTCCCGCAAATCCTCCTCGTGTGCGCCGCAGAACGCGGACAGAGCGATGATCTTTGCATCCGGATGGGTCTTGCGGATCAGAACAAGCAGATCGCGGTAGTCCTTTTTGTAGACCTCCGGTTCTCTGCCCCAATCGTTCGCACCATGGTTGACAAGGATATAATCCGGGTGCTCGTAGGTGACAGGCGCACCATCAAAGCAGTACGGATACGCCTCCACCGCTTTCGGCACACTGCCGCAGCCGGATCGGGTCGCCCCCACCGCGCCGTATCCCATGTGCAGTGTGCGAAGGCCCAGGGCAGTCGCTGTAAGATAGGCGTAGGTGGCGTTCGCGTCGTCCTCAAACGGGCGGTTGTTCTGATCGTCCTCATAATACGTATACGGATCGATCAAAACGCCCTCTGTGATGGAATCGCCGACCAGTTCGATCGTCTTACGTGCGTCCACGGGAAGGATCCCCGCACCGTCTGCGTCAAAGCCTTCAAAGCCGATCTTGCCCTCGAGCGGATGGTACCAGCGATTCAGCGTTTCCTTACCGCCCTTGTAGATGATCTCCATCGTGTGTTCGCCCTTTGCGGAGATCACGCGAATGAATCGATCGAGCGGCACCTCTGTCTTCACGCCGCCGTCCACGCGAATCCAAAGATGCGGCATCGGGAACGTATTCGTGCGGATGTCAAAATGGAGCACAGCGGTATCCCCGGTGTAGGCAATGGTGATGTTGGAGCCGGCGGCGGTCGCGGTCATGGCTCCGTCGTATAGGGAAAATCTGCCGGAATAGCGTATATTTGCGGAATCATAGGAAAACAACATGGTATTTGCTCCTTTTTACTGCTGTACTGTATCAGGCATTTGTATGGTTTGCGGGAGAACCGATATTGCTCTCTATTACATTGGTCTCCGGCGTGTCCCAGAGAATCGTCTGGCGCAGGCAGGATTCGTGCATGGCGTTGTCCCGGCAGATCACGTATGTACAGTGCTTGGCGACTACTCCATAATACGGACTCCAATCTCCGACACCGCCGTCGTCTCTGCCCACGCGGAACGTATTGCCAGACAGCACCGTATTGCCGACATTTTGTAAGAATACATGGCTGCTGTCCTCCTCTGTCTCGACACCCTTGCCCGGCTTGCCGCTCCGGTAGAAGATATTCCCGGTAATGGTCAGATCGCGCACACCGGAGCTCTCCGTTCCCAGACGCAGTGCCGGTCCGCCGCTCCGGTCGAAATAGTTGCCGGTGATGTTGAGGCAGCTGCCGCTCGGAATCACAAAGCCGCCGACGCGGTTCCATTCCACACGGTTGCCCGTTGCGGTAACAGATGCCGTACATGCACCGCCAAGGAGTCCGCCGCTTCGATTGGCAGAGAACCAGTTGTCGATCACAAAGCCGTCCCAGCCGTCCATGTACAGTCCCGCGCCGCCGTTGAAGCAGAGCATACAATGGCGCACGGAATAGCACCAGATGTGGTGGAGATGGACGCCGTCACCGGAGAATCTGCCGATCTTGCAGTCGTCGAGCGTCGGAGTGTCCTCCTTGCTGCCGCCATTGTAAACCGGCCAGGACAAATATACGCCATGGACATTTTTGCCGTGATCGCAGCCGCAGAGACTCATGCCGTTGATGTGAGAGCCGAACGCGCCCGTGATGTCGATCATACACGTGGCATCCGGATCGTTCAGCTCAAACACACTGCCGCCAAAATCGCGGAACAGCCACGCAGATGTGCCGGACAGCTTCGTATTCGGACCCATTTTCACCTGTCCCGTCTTGTATACCCCCGGCGGTACCACGACCTCGCCCATACATTCCGCTGCCAGGTTCAGCGCGGTCTGGATGGCACGGGTACAGTCCGTTTTGCCGTCTCCCACCGCACCGTAATCACAGATATTGAAGATCGTCCGCATTTCCATAAATCAATAGACCTCTCTTTCGTTATATGTAAGGTGAGCCCTGTACTGCGGCTGTTTTGGCGCAAAAACGGGATGGATGCAGAGCCCTCTAAGGTCATGCCGTATCGTGGCATACCCAAAATCTATCTTCGTATACTTTACCATATCCGCACGCCGTTTGCAATGGTTTTTTGATCTGTTCACAAAATTGTAACAAGCGATTTTCCGGTAAAAATTGAACTTTCCCGCCCCACATGGTATACTGTTTGCAGGTTTTACCAAATATCACAAACATGGAGGCGACCTCATGGCAAAAGCAAAAGAAAAAAAGATCCTCACCAAAGAGGAAAAACAAAAACGGGCAACGCGCAATCTCTACATTTTTGTTATGTGCAGCTTCATTCTCCCGATCGGCTACCTGATCGTTCGACTCATCACCTGGGAGGGCGACACATTGACAGGCGGCTATCGTTCCCGCGCAGACTATTCCCTGATGCTCGTACAGTGCCTGCTCGGCGTGATCGTCATGCACATTCCCACACTCCTTGCCAAAAAATTTCGGTTTCACCTGCCCATGCTGCTCTATTCGCTCTATATCGTGTTCCTGTACTGTGCGATATTCCTCGGAGAAATCCGGAGCTTTTACTATCTCGTACCACACTGGGATGTGATCCTGCACTCCATGTCCAGTTTTATGGCAGGACTGTTCGGCGTGATGGTGATCCAGATTCTGAATCGGGATGAGCATATCGTGTTCAAGCTGTCCCCGTTCTTTGTCGCGATGTTCTCGTTCTGCTTTGCCGTCGCCATCGGATCGGTGTGGGAGATCTATGAATTTTCCTTTGACGGGCTCCTTGGACTGAATATGCAGAAATTTTCCTCGCCGACGGCACACCGCTTGTGGGCAGAGCCGCGTTGACGGATACGATGAAGGACATCATTGTGGACACCATCGGCGCGTTCCTTGCGTCCTGCATCGGCTATTTTGCCGTAAAACATGAGAAAGGTTGGCTCACGGCAGATCTGATGGATGAGGAGGAGACCGCAAAGGCTGCGGAAAAGAAAAAGACAAAGCAGAATTGAGCCATTATGGACTGTCTGTATCTCTGTATGCCCTGCACACCGTAGAGGGATGTCCAATAGCCGCCGATTGGTGTACGGCAATCCGAAAAGAAGCGAAAAAACCACTGTATATCTCGTAAAACAGCACAAGAGAGAGAGAAACGTCCGAAGACGCTTCTCTCTTTTGCATTCAGTCACACTGCACCCGCCATTCCGGATCGGCGTATGCCGCACAACACATCTCGATCTGCTCCCGCGTGGTTTTTTCGACAGCAAGGTTTTCCGGAAGCTCGCGGATCGCAAAATACCGCGCCTCGGTCGTTTCCATATTCTCAGCAAACGCACCGGCGAGCGGTTGACAGAGGACGAAGGTCTTGATCACACCAAAGAGGTAATTCGTAACGTTGTGCCGCCGCCAATCCTGTACCGCGATCAGTCGCCTGGCTTTGACGGACAATCCCGTTTCTTCTGCGACCTCTTTTTCGGTATTGGAAAATACGGACTGATCCACGTCACACCATCCGCCGGGCAGAGACCATGTACCGTTTTTCTCGTGTACCAGAAGGATCCGTCCGTCGTCGTCAAAAACCGCCGCACGTGTATCGATCTTTGGCGTCTGGTAGCCTGATTCACAGAGGAACACGTCCCGGATCCGTGCGGTGGACACAGACAGTCTCTCGGATACCATTTCTGCCGCGATCTCCCGCAAACGCACATATCGCTCCCTGTCATAGGGATCCTTGCAATACGCCAGACCACACTGGGCAATGCTCTGGATTTCCATGGCATAGGCGAGGTCCGATCGTTCTGGGTCGTTTGTTTGTCCATATTCCGTTTTACCGCAGCGACGCGACCTCCGCTTCGCACAGTTTGTAATAGCCATCCGGTGTACGGTTCTTTTCCGTGATCGCCCACTCGATCGGTCTTTCTCCCTCGAACAATCCGATCTCCAGGGCGTATTTGCCTGCCGGGATCCCACTCGGTCTGACCATTGCGGAAAATACGGTTTCCGCGCCGGGTCTCCAGGTGCGCGTATCCGCTTCGATCTCGCCTTCCCATCTGCCGCCATCTCCGGTCAACCGCACACGCATGGTGTATTTCCGATAGCAGGGTCCGAAGCCGCGGTTCGCAACATGGAACACGATCCGGTTTTGCGCATCGGTCACAAGAGGCGGCAGCTCCACGGCATCCATGAAGAACCAGTAGCCCAGTCGGTTCGCGGCATATTCGGTCAGATACGGATCTCTCGCCAGCCACGGACGCGGATATCCATGGAATCCGGCAAAGGTCGCATGGGTCCGCTGCATTGCATCCAGGAACGGATAGCCGCCCTTGAACACCTCGGGAGCTACGTTTTGATAATGCTCAAATTCCAGCACAATCGGCGCATT
>USGH01000160.1 GCA_900554225.1 uncultured Eubacteriales bacterium
GCACATGGTCAGATAAGGTGGTAACATGAACAAGGATAAGAGACAGGCGCATCCGGAGACAGTGCGGACATTGGATACGACAGCTACGAAGCGTGACAGAAAAAAGGATAAGAAAAAGGCATACATTCTGATCGCAGCTCTCTGTGTCGTTGGAATCGGCAGTGCGGTAGTCCTCCAGAATCCGCAGTGGTTTGAACGGAAGCCGGAGGAGAAGAATACCTCCATGTATTCCGACCGGATCGTAAGCTACAGTTTTTATCCCACCGATTACGACCTCGATGTCACGGCAGATGAGACGTATATGGGGCTGAATCGTTATCTGTACTATACAAACGGTCCGGAAACCATCGCGATCACCAACGGAGATTATGCGCAGTACGGTGATGCCATCGCAATCTTCGGACAGTATTTTGAAACGGTGATCGCTGGAGATACGGATACCTACAATACATACTTCACAGAGCACTACTACGAGACCAACGCGCCGCACGAACGCTTTGCGCCACAGATGCTATACAATCTCAATGTCACAAAGCTCTGGGAGGAACTCGAGGACGATACCGTAACCCGTTATGCCTTTGACGTGACATATATGATCCATCGAAACGACGGTACCTTCCGCAACGATATTGACAGTGATTCTTCCAAAACGCTCTATTTTGAGTTGGTAGAGGAAAATGACGTGGTCAAAATCGACCGGATCACTTACTATGTCCGCCGCACGCAGGGATCATAAACAGGCTTGCCGATGGCTCTTTGCAACCGTCGGTATTTTTTATCGGAAGGAGAAAGATCATGCGTACACGGATGCTGCACCTGCTCATCAAACCTGCATCGTCTCTGTGTAATCTGCGCTGTCGGTACTGTTTTTACTGTGATGTCGCAGAAAACCGAAACACGCTGTCCTATGGCATCATGGAGCCGCAAACGGTCGATGCACTGCTCAGACAGTCATTTGCGTATGCGACAGGACCGGTAACGTTCAGTTTTCAGGGCGGTGAGCCTACCATGGCGGGACTGCGTTATTTTGCGGATTTCTGCGACAAAATACCTCTTTACAACACGAGATCCCTTCCGGTCCAGCTTGCTCTACAGACCAACGGGTATATTCTGGACGACGACTGGTGTACCTTTCTCGCAGAGCATCGTTTTCTGGTCGGCGTGTCTCTCGACGGGACTGCCCGCCTCCACGATGCCAATCGTGTAAACGCCGCCGGAGAGGGTACGTTTTCCGTAGTCCGCGATGCAATCCGCCGCCTGAAATCCCATGGGGTAGACACAAACATTGTCTGTGTTGTCACGGACACCCTCGCACGACACGGCGCGGAGGTGTACCGTTATTTTCGCAGTCAACAGTTCCCTTTTTTACAATTTATCCCGCAGATCCCGGATTTCGATACCGAGGGAAAGGACACCCTGACGGCGGCACATTACGGGCAGTTTCTGAACACTACGTTCCAATACTATTACGAGGATTTCCGGCGCGGACAATATCGCAGTGTGCGGCTGTTTGACAATTTCGTGCGATTGGCTGCCGGAAAAGCACCGGAATGCTGCGGGATGGACGGACAATGCCATGCAAATCTCGTGGTGGAAGCGGACGGGAGCGTATATCCGTGTGACTTCTATGTACTGGACAAATGGCGTATGGGAAATCTCTGCACGGATCCCATAGAAACGCTTCTACAAAGCGATACGGCACGCGCGTTTCTGTTGTCCGGCGGTACGATCCCGGAAAAATGCCGTACCTGTCCCTATGTGGCACTCTGCCGCGGTGGCTGCCGACGGCACAGAGAACCGCATTTTGCCACAAATCGATACTGTGAGGCATACCGGACATTTTTCGCACAAAACGGAACAAAAATCCACGAGATGGCACGCCTGTGTTTTGGATAGTTTTGCGGCACCAAGCCCCTTGACTTTATTCGACAATTGTGGTATCATTTTTGTGTTCTTCATCCCATTGTTACAGAGAAAGGACGCGCTGCCAGTTTCTTTTCCGGCAACGCGAGAGATAGAAAATGGAAAAAATCAGAGTTGGCATCATTGGTACAGGCGGTATCAGCTACTCGCATATGGACGGCTATAAGAACATGGCGGATCGCGTGGAAGTCGTGGCGGTATGCGATATTGACGAGGCGAAGGTACAGACCTATGCAGCGAAATTCAGCGTACCGAGATGGTACACAGACTGCCATGAGATGATGGAAAAGGAATCCCTCGACTGTGTCAGCGTCTGCACATGGAATGCCGCACACAAGGAATGCACAATCACGGCTTTGCGCGGCGGTGCGAATGTCATTTGTGAAAAGCCCATGGCAATGAATGCGGCAGAAGCAGAGGAAATGCGCGCAGTGGCAAAGGAATGCGGCAAGCTGCTACAGGTCGGATTCGTGCGTCGTTTTGGTTCGGACGCGGATGCCATTCGGAAATGGAATGCAGACGGTATAACAGGCGATATTTATTTTGCGAAAGCCTCCTACCTGCGTAAGGATGGCTGTCCCGGCGGCTGGTTTGGCGATAAAGCGTATTCCGGCGGAGGTCCGCTCATCGACCTGGGCGTACACGTGATCGACCTGACCCGTTATCTCGCCGGCAATCCGCGACCGGTTTCCGCATATGGCGTGACGTACCAGAAACTCGGCTGCAACCGTGCGACCGGCTGTACCCCGGCATGGCTGCTGTCCTCCTCCAAGGCGGGATATGACTACACGGTAGAGGATTTTGCAAACGCCATCGTGCGCTTTGAAAATGGATTTGCTCTACAGGTGGAGGCAAGCTTCAATCTGAATATCGACCGCGACACCGGCAGCATTGAGTTGTTCGGAACCAAAGCGGGGATCAAGGCAATCGACGACAAGGTAGAGCTGTACACCGATCTGTCCGGAATGTTCGTCAAGGTACAGCCGTATTCCGAACTGGGCTGCGATACAAATGCTTTCCGTGTAGAGATCGCCGGATTCGTGGATGCTGCGATGGGAAATGCTCCCTGTCGTGCGACCGCAGAGGATGGCGTATGGCTGATGAAGATTCTCGATGCCATTTACGCCTCGGCGAAAACCGGAAAAAGCGTGGACATCACACCGATTGCATAAAAAGGAAACGAGCGAACGGCATGGAAAGTGTCGTTCGCTTTTTGTATGTACGATGTAAAAGAATTATAAAATTTCACAAACAGCTATTGCAATAGCGGCAGAAATATGGTATACTCTATACATAGAGAAAGGATACACGCAAAAACGTATCCGGAATACCACAGTACGACAGAGGAGGCTATTTATGGAAAAGTACATCATTACCATTGCCAGACAGTATGGCAGCGGCGGGCGTGAGATCGGGAAAAAGCTGTCGGAGGTGACCGGATTCCGGTTTTACGATAAGGATCTCATCACCATGGCGGCACAGAAAAGCGGTCTGAGTCAGGCTGTGCTGGACACAGCGGATGAAAAAGCAGCGAACAGTCTGCTCTATACGCTGGCCCTCGGCTCGTCCGTATACCATCACGGTGTGGATAGTCTGCATGTTCCGCTGAACGACAAGCTGTTTACGGTGCAGTCTGAGATCATCAAGGAGCTTGCCGAGAGGAACGAAAGCGCGATTATCGTCGGACGCTGTGCCGATTATGTGCTCTCATCCTATCCGCACCTCATCCGGGTGTTCATCCGCGCCGAATTTGACACACGTGTGCAGACGGTGATGCAGCGACACGATCTGACCGAAAATCAGGCGCGCGACCTCATCATCAAGACGGACAAGCGGCGTGCCAATTATTACAACTACTACACCGGCGGGAAATGGGCGAAGATCGAGAATTACGACCTCGTACTCTCCACCGATAAGACCGGCATGGATGGTGCTGTCAAAATGATCGAGAGCTTCGTGGAGGTCATGGGCAGCAAGGCATAAAGGAGGAAAAAACGGGGGAAATCCGCAAATGGATCGTCCCCCGTTCTTTTGTGCCAATTCCTGTTAAAATGCTTCTGCACAAGGTAGTATTTCCAGAAAGCTTACCGGTTTTCAAGCTCCGTGATCATTGCGATGCGACGGGCATGTTTTCCACCCTCAAACTCGTTTTCAAGAAACGCGTGTACCAATTCCATTGCCAATCCCTCGCCAATTACGCGTGCCCCCATACAGAGAATATTGGCATCGTTATGGATGCGGGTATACTTGGCACTGAAAATATCGGAACAGCAGGCAGCGCGTATGCCTTTGATCTTGTTGGCAGCCATGCTCATACCGATTCCGGTTCCGCAGCACAGGATTCCGAGCGGTGCCTGCCCTGCCACGATGGCATCAGCAACCTTTGCGGCATAGATCGGATAATCACAGCTTGCCGGAGAATCTGTACCGACATCGATCACGGTATAGCCTTCCGTGGTGAGATTGTCACGGATCGCGTTTTTCAGCGGATACCCGGCATGGTCGCTGCCGATTACAACAATTTTTTCCATACTTGACTGTCCTTTCATATTATGAGTTGTCTTGTTTCTGTTCTCCCAAAGCGGCGATCCGTTCTTCTCTTTCCCGTTCTGCCTGTGATTTACGCAGATAGACCGGCACAAGCGCGTCTCCTGTATATACGGACGGATCGGCACTATTGCGGTATTGCTCCCACCCCGCCATAGCGACTCCGTAGGCATGCGGAATCCGATAGAGTGCAGGTGTGCTATATAGATTCTGTGGTCGATTGGCATCCGCGCGGTGTACCATGGCATAGCCATCTCCCGACGCATATACTGGATCTTCCAGGTGCGCGATTTTTGCCCACAGCTCTTCAACGGACAGCTGCATATCCTCGGTCATTCGTTCCGGCAGTGCATCCGGTACCGCGCGGAAAAACGCCGTATACACATGATCCCGCCGCGCATTGATCACCGGACAAAGGATCCCGTTCATCCCGGTCATTCCATAGGCGATCGCGGCAAGAGACGATACGCCGACACAGGGGATCCCTGCCGAGAACGCCAATCCCTTGATGGTGGATACACCGATTCGGATACCGGTAAATGAGCCTGGACCTGCCGCTGCCGCCAATAGATCACAATCTGCAATGGTCAGGTGTAGATATACAAGAACCGACTAAAAAATAAAAAAAATGGTGGTACTGTGCGCGTTTGTCTGGATCGTGTACGCGCCACGGCATACGGTATCCTCCGCGAGACAGATCGTGGCAGTCGGTGCTGAGGTGTCAATCGCAAGAATCCGCATGAGCTATCGCCTCCTTTATGGTGATCTTCCGTGTTCCCGTCTCCGGTGTTTCCGCAGCAGATGTGTCTAACTTCTCAATCTTCACACAAATGGCGTTTTCCGGCAGTGCGGTACCGATATGCTCGCACCATTCCGCAATACAGATACCGCTCTGCACGTATTCCGAAAAGCCGATGCTATCAAGATCGTTCTCGGACGCAATCCGGTAGAGATCAAAATGAAACACCGGGATGCTCCCACGGCGATATTCGTTGACGATGGTGTATGTCGGACTCTTTACCCGGCTTCCCGGAGAAAGTACGCGGACAAATCCCCTGACAAACGCCGTCTTTCCCGCACCGAGATCGCCATACAGCGCGACAAATGTCGGTTTCCCGGAGAGATTCTCGGCAAGTGCGGCACCACATCTCTCTGTTTCTGTAACCGAATGGGTGATATGTTCCATGAAAACGCCTTTCTCTTTCGTATGCATTTGACCGTTGGGAAGTGTACGGCTTAAAACAGTCCGGTGATCTTCCCGTTGTCGTCGATGTCGATCCGGTTTGCGGCAGGGACCTTCGGCAGCCCCGGCATGGTCATGATGGAACCGGTCAGTGCGACAATGAATCCGGCACCGGCAGATACGCGAACCTCACGAACATGGATCCGGAAGCCGCTGGGACGACCGAGCTTGGTCATATCATCGGACAGCGAATACTGTGTCTTTGCCATGCAGACCGGGAAACGCGCATAGGACGGATCGAGAGCTTCGATTTCCGCAATCGCTTTTTCCGCAGCCGGTTCGTAGTCCACACCGTCCGCACCGTAGATTTCCCGGGCAATACAGCCGATCTTTTCTTTGATGGAATATTCGTCCGGATAGAGCGGTGCAAAATCGGATGCCTTTTCACATGCGGCGACTACCTTTTCCGCAAGCGCAATGCCGCCTTCTCCGCCCTTTGCAAACACCTCGGACAACGCAAATTCCGCGCCGTTTTTCATGCAAATCTCTTCCACAGCGGCCAGTTCCGCATCGGTATCGCTTTCAAACCGATTGATCGCCACAACAACCGGAACATGATACTTTTGCAGATTGGAGATATGCGCTTCCAGATTGGCACTGCCCTTTTTCAGTGCGTCCACGTTCTCTTCCTTGAGCTGATCCTTTGCGACACCACCGTTATATTTGA
>USGH01000161.1 GCA_900554225.1 uncultured Eubacteriales bacterium
GGAGAGACGTGGAATTCCGCTGTCAACGCCGAGATGGTCACCTTCGCCTCCGTATTGGATCGCAGATAGTCCCGGATCTCTCCGGCAAGCTGTACCTGCACACGGGAACAGCCGATCGGGATCTCCTCATCCGCGGGCAATGTGGTCAGGAAAAGGAGCAGCTCCAAAATCTTGACCTTGAAGTAGCCAGCCCGAATGTCCTCCGGCACCGCATACAATTCCGAAAAAACGTGTTCTACGCGCGGCGACGACCGTTTGGCAAAATAGACCCTGTCGCGGCAGAATTTGTCGCGGATCGCGCCCGGTCGAACGTTTACATCCGCAAGCAGGCACGACAGACATTCCGGTGCCTCTTCCGGATCGATACAAACAGTGATCCCATGGTAATGCCCGGTCGGAAAACGCGCGACATCCCGGAAATCCTCGCATTTGCCGAGCGCGAGATCCCCCGGTGCCAGATAGAAATACGCGTCGCCCATCTGGTATTCAATCCGTCCCTCCCGACAATGGTGGATCGCGAACATCCCCTCTCGTCCGTTCCATGCCATAACGCAGCGGCATGCATGAACGTCGTTGTAGAGAATATCGATACCCGGAAAGACCGGATATCTTGTCGTCACCGCTTCCCCGTCCTCTCCATGGATCCGCGTCACCGCTCCGGACGGACATTGCGTACCCGTATCACTTTGCTTTTCACTCAGACATCCCATCTTTCCGACTCCTTTCCACGCAATGAAGTTAGTGTTCACTAACCAATGTATAAAAGCTACGGCGCAGATCCGTTTCATGGAATCCCGCCGTAGTATAGTGTAGCACGATTTGCCGTCGGATTCAAGCGTTATTTTGTGAATTTGCGCCGTTCGCATCCGATTGCGGCAAAGATACCGTAAATGTGGAGCCGATGCCGGGTCTGGAGTCAAGCGCGATCCTGCCGTGGAGATACTGGATGGCGTGCTTGACGATCGACAGTCCCAAACCGGTGCCGCCTGTCGCACGGGAATGGCTTTTGTCCACGCGATAGAACCGCTCGAAGATACGATCCCGGTTCTCCGGCGCGATGCCGATCCCCGTATCCGCGACCGACACCACACCCATGCCGTCCACTGCCGACACCGTAACCGTTACGCTGCCGTTTTCCCGATTGTAGCGGATCGCGTTGTCGCAGAGGTTGTAGATCACCTCATACACGAGCCGTCTCACACCGGGTACCACAACGGAGCCGCCGGAGAGTGTGAAGGTCACGTTCCGTTTTGCCGCCGCGTCCGTAAGCTCCCGAATCACCTCCGTACTGACCGCGCAGAGATCCACGTTTTCCCGCGTCATACCGGACAGCTCCCCGTCCTCCGCCGCTTCATCAAGCTGGGACAGACGGATGATGTCCCCGATGAGGGCGAGAAGGCGGGTGGCTTCCTCGTGGATGTGTCCGACGAACCGCGCGGTATCCTCCGGCTTGATCATGCCGCTCTGGATCAGTTCCGCACTGCCGAGAATCCCCTGCAACGGCGTTTTCAGCTCATGCGACACGTTTGCCGTAAATTCCCGGCGCATTTCCTCCGCATGTACCTCGTCCGTGACGTCGAATGCCAGAATCGCGTAGCCGGCACATTCCCCATCAAAATCGATCCGGCTGATCGTAAACCGATAGCTGCGTTCCTGACGGTTTTCCTGCCATTCGCTGTAGCCTGCCACGTTCTCCTGTACCTGCCGGATCGCATCCCGCATGGCAAGCGTCCGGTCGATGGTCAGCAGATCCGCGCCGGTGCAATCCTCGCCGACCGCAAAGAGCGTCCGTGCCGCCGCGTTGATGTGTACGACATGGGTATGCGCGTCGAGCAGCACCAGTCCCTCGTGCAGATTGGCGGTGATGTGCGAAAATTCATCCGTGCGCCGTTTCAACTCCCGCATTTGCGCGTCGATCTGTCTGTGCTGTCCTTCGATTCGCAAGAGCAGCGGAGACAATTCCTCATAGGCGTTGTTTTCCAGCGGATGCGCCAGATCGAGCGTGTTGAGCGGCTCCACAATCCGTCGCGAAAGTCTGCCGCCCAGTACGAACGAAAGGATGAGCGCGGCAACCAGAATTGCGAGAAACGGCGATAACATTCCCAAGAGCAGTGATCCAACAGTCGCCTGACTCTGGGAGATACGCAAAACCGTTCCATCCGGCAGACGGCGCGCGTAATAGATCGTCTTTTCCAACCGTGTCGCCGAATACCGGACCGTTTTTCCTTCCGCTCCGGCAAGCGCATTCCTGATCTCCTCCCGATCGGCGTGATTCTCCATTGCTTCCGCGTTGGACTGCGTATCGCAAAGGACACTGCCATCCGCCGCGGCCACCGTCAGACGATACCGCGTGGAGGTCAGCCGGTCGAGATATGCCGTCCCGTTTTCCGTGATGGCAGCCGCCGCGATCTCCCATTCGTCCCGCATCTGCCGCTCCAGCACGCCTGTGAAATAGTCGTAGAGAAATCCGGTCACAAGCACGAGAGTGGCAAGCAGCACCACCACCGCGACGGTCAGAATCGATCCGAAGATCCGGCGGTTGAGGTTTTTCTCCCGTTTGTTTTTCGTATCCGCACCGCCGCTCATGGACGCTCCTCCAGACGATAGCCGACATTGCGCACCGTCTCGATGCGATCGCTGTACGGCGCGATTTTCTGGCGGAGTGTACGGATGTGCATATCCACGGTCCGTGTTTCACCGCAGAAATCCATGCCCCATACCTCGCTCATCAGCTGATCCCGCGTATAGGCGATCCCCGGATGACTGACGAACAGCTTCAGCAGCTCATATTCCTTAAAGGTCAGCGTCACCCGTCTGCCATCCGCAGTCACAGTATGTGCGTCCGTATTCATCACCAGTCCGCCGCAGTGCAGGATATGCTCGTCCGTCTCGGGTTGACAGCGACGCAATACCGCCTTCACGCACGACACCAGCTCCAATACGCCAAACGGTTTGGCTAAGTAATAATCCGCGCCGAGATCCAGCCCCTCGATTTTGTCGTACTCCGCTCCCCTTGCCGTCGCCAGGATCACCGGCAAGAGACGCGTGGACGGCATGGCGCGGATCCGTTTCAGAAGCGTGATCCCATCCACCCCCGGCAGCATTACATCCAGTACCACAAGCTGCGGCTTCTCCGTCTGTCCACCCTGGAGCGCATCCCAGAAGGTATTGCCGTCCGTAAAACCGCGCGTCTCAAATCCGGCACTGCGCAAGGCATATTCCTCTATGTCGCGGATGCTTTCTTCATCCTCCACACACCAGATCATGTCGTCTCCTCCTTATGATTGCCGGTCACGGAAAAAATCACCCACTCCGCAATGTTCACCGCATGGTCTCCGATCCGTTCATAATATTTCGCGATCATCAGAAGATCCAATGCGTATTCCCCATCTGCCGGAGAGGAGGCAATCTTGTCGATCAGCTTACGTTTGACACGATCGAAATAGTCGTCCACAATATCGTCGTCCGCCGTGACCTTCTTTGCTACTATTATATCATGTTTTACGTATGCGTCAACACTTTCCGTCACCATTTTTATCGCAGCAAGTGCCATTTCGCGAAGAAGCGCGCCGATTTCATCCGAATCGCACCGACCGCCTAAGAATACGATGATCTCCGAAATGTCCTCCGCCTGATCCCCAATGCGCTCCATGTCCGTGATCATCTTGAGTGCCGCCGAAATCTGCCGCAAATCCTTTGCCACCGGCTGCTGCTGCAGGAGAAGGCGCAGACACATCGACTCTATGGTATGCTCCTTTTCGTCGATCTGCGCATCGATGGCGGGAACAGAGGAACAGAGCGCGGCGTTTCCCTCGGTCAGAGCACGGGATACACGTGCAATCGCTTCCTCGCACAACGCCCCCATTTCGATAAGCTCTCTATGCAGCAGCTCCAGCTGTTCGTCAAACCGTGTCCGCATTATCCAAACCTCCCTGTGATGTACTCCTCTGTCCGTTTGTCTGTCGGATCCGAGAACATTTTCTCCGTGTCGCCGTATTCCACCAGCTCTCCGAGCAGGAAGAATGCTGTGTTGTCCGAGATACGCACTGCCTGCTGCATATTGTGTGTGACGATCACAATGGTGTATTTTTCCTTGAGCGTCATGGTCAATTCCTCGATCTTCGCCGTGGAAATCGGGTCAAGTGCGCTGGTCGGCTCGTCCATGAGCAGCACAGCCGGTTCGACTGCCAATGCACGTGCGATGCAAAGCCGCTGCTGCTGACCGCCGGAAAGTCCCAGTGCGTTTTTGCGCAAGCGGTCCTTGACCTCGTCCCAGATGGCGGCTCCTGTCAGAGATTTTTCCACGATCTCATCGAGAACCACCTTATTCCGGATCCCATGGGTGCGCGGTCCGTAGGCGATGTTGTCGTAGATGCTCATCGGAAACGGATTCGGCTTCTGGAACACCATACCGATCTGTTTTCGCAGTGCGCCTACGTCACAGCTCGGTGCAAATATATCCTCACCACGATAGCGGACTTCGCCTGTGATGCGCACACCGGGGATCAAATCGTTCATACGGTTCAGAGTTTTGAGAAATGTCGATTTGCCGCATCCGGATGGACCAATGAGTGCGGTGATGCTTTTTTCGGGAATGTTTACGTTTATATCTTTGAGAGCCTGATGGTTTCCGTACCACAGACAGAGATCCGATACGGCAAGAATGTCGCTCATAGGTCTTTTTTCCTCCTGAAATACGCAGCGATCCGGTCGGCGGCGAAATTGATGATGAGAGTCAGAAGCATGAGAATGGCGGCAATGGCAAACGCAACGTCAAACCGTCCTTCTTCCTTGGCATACATGTATAGCGCCACGGTCAGGGTCGCACCTGAGTTTGCCATGCCGTCGAAAAAGCCGTATAAGGTATGCGCAAAGCCTGCGGTGAACAGCAGTGCAGCCGACTCGCCGAGGATCCGTCCGATCGTCAGGATGCAGCCTGTGATCACGCCGTCCACGCATCCGGGCAGTACCACGGTACGGATCACGCGCCATTTGCCGGCTCCCAATCCGAACGCGCCTTCCCGGTAGCTCTGCGGCACCGTTTTCAGACTTTCCTGTGTCGTGCGCATGATGGTCGGCAGGTTCATGATCACCAGCGTCAGAGAACCCGCAAGCAGAGATTTGCCCAGCTGCATGAACTGGCAGAAGAAAAGCATCCCCACCAGCCCGTAAATAATCGACGGGATGCCGGACAATGTTTCCGCCGCATACTCGATCACGGCGACGAGCTTTTTGTTCGTGGCGTATTCCGTGAGGTAGACTGCGGCACCTACGCCAAGCGGCACAACGATGAGAATGGTGGTGATGACGATATAGATCGTCGATAGAATATCCGGGAGAATGCCGATGTTATCGGTCAAATAGCTGCGCGAGGTTGACAAAAGATTCCAGGTGATCTCCGGCAGTCCCTTGATGAGCACATACAGGATGAGAAATGCGGTCAGAGCCATCGTGATGGCCACGCACAGACCCATGCCGCATTTGCAGAGGATGGCATACGCCCGTCTGCGGATGGACAGCGGCTTTTGCAGGCAGAAGCTGCCTGTGTGCTTTTTTTCCCTGCGTGCCGCAAACGGTACTTTTCGGCTTTCTATCATTGTTTTCCCTCTCTCTTCAAAAAGAAATTGAGCGCGGCATTGATGAGCATGATAAAGAGGAACAGCACAAGTGCGATGGAGAACAGTGCCTGCTGCTGGAGTCCGGAGGAATACGACATTTCACTCGCGACTGCCGTGGTCAAAAAACGAACGCTCTCGAAAAGTCCCGGCATATTGGGCGCGTTTCCGGCAACCATAATGACTGCCATCGCCTCTCCGATCGCACGACCGACACCCAGCACCACTGCCGCCGCAATCCCGCTCTTTGCAGCCGGAACGGATACGCGGAAATATGTCTCCATCGGTGTTGCGCCCAAGGCTAAGGATGCGTTCTCATACTCCCTCGGCACTGCTTCCAATGCGGTGACGGACACCTTGATGATGGAGGGCAGGATCATGATGGACAGCACCACGATCGCCGCAAGGAGACTGGCACCGTCCGGTATGTTGAAGAGCTTGCGGATACCGGGAACTAATACGAGCATACCGACAAGGCCATAGACCACGGACGGAATCCCGGCAAGCATACTGACCGCCGCCTGTACGACCGTTTTGACCATCGGGGGAGCCAGCTTTGCGAGATAGACCGCGGTGAGAAAGCCGATCGGTACGCCAATGAGAATCGCACCCGCTGTACCGTAGATACTGGTCAGAAGGAACGGCAGGATTCCAAACGAAGGTTCTGCCGCGGTAGACGCCCACGTTTTGCCGAACAGGAATGGAACCAGCCCG
>USGH01000162.1 GCA_900554225.1 uncultured Eubacteriales bacterium
TAGCCTGTCACGGCGTCGGCGTTGTATGCACTCTGTTCCGGACCGTTTTCGTCACGTATCAGATAATCGAAATCCATCCCGGCGGCATATCGTATGTCGGAAACACCGGGCAGATTTTCGATGTCCCGAAGGTCTTCCGTATTGAAAATGCGCCTTGTCCCGTCGACGAACGCAGTTATGCCATATTCCGGCACATCCTCCAGAATCAAGGCGGTATCCGTTTGCCGCTGCAAAAGCAGGATGGCGGCGATGAGAAGCGGGAGCGCGAGAATGGCGCAGAGGAGCGGTTGTAGGCAGCTTTTGCGCATAAATACGCTTCTAAGCAAGCCGGACAGGGATCTTTTGGCGCGAAGCGGAACCAGCGGTTTCATTTGGTGCGGCTTGAGAAGCGATTGTATATTCATGCAAATGCTATACACCGTAAACAGCACCGCGAAGAACGCACAGGAAACTGCCCAGATCCTGCCAAGACGGGGGAGAAGATGGTGCCACTCTATGGAGAACACAAACTTCGGCAGGGATTGGAACACGCCCGGATCTGCTCCCGTCAGTGCATAACCGAGAAAACGCATGGTCATGATTTTCAGAAACACGACGGTGCTTGCGACAGACAAGACGGTGCTGATTCCCATTATTAGGACGTAGTGCACAAAATAAAGGAGCGCGATTTGGTGATTCTGCGCGCCGATTGTTTTCAATTTGCCCACTTCCGCCATTTGCCGCCGCCAGAAATTGCCGAACGCTAGACAGACGAGAAATGTCGCGAACCAGACGACCGCCAGATGATACCGTTCCGAAAAGCGATACCACGCCTCCTCCTCCTGCAGTCCGGCAAGATTGTTCACTACCCAATCCCGCTCCGGATTTTCATTGGCGATTAGGCTTGCTTTGTCCGCGAAGCGACTGCTTTCCTTCTTTGTCAGAGCTTTATGCGCGTCAATGAATAATTTATCATTCTCCCAAAACACATCCCCGTCCACTATGGCGCGAAAATACACCTCATCGCCCGGCATGGCATTATCGATCCGCACATCGTGGTTCCCTCCGCGCCGGATATTGTCCTCCAAGGCACCGCGTACATAGCCGGATTCCAGAATCGACAGACAAATCGGAAACGCCATCGCACAGGTGACCAGCAGCACCAGCAGCAGATGCTCCCGCCACACCCGGGTGAGGGAGCGACGTAGGTAGAGGAAATATTGCATATGAAAAACAAGCCAGAGCAAGGTTATTCTCACTCTGGCTATACTCCTACTTATAAATTAATAATGACGTCCACAGGTGTGGCCACGTTCTGCTACCTCTGTACTGGTACCGGCATTATGCGGTCCGTCAACACCACCTCTGCACTCCAGTTGAAATGTAGCGATGCCTCTTTCATAATGGCATGCGTATTCATCGTTATTACCATACCTGTGCATCAGGTAATCTGTATGTTGGAAGCTGATCAGCGCTCGAGATACAGAACCATTGCACCCGGGACGAGAACAAATGACTTCAGCGCCACACTGCTCCACATCGTTTGCGTATGCAAAGTACGACAGGGACCCCGCCACAAGCATCACCGTGGCAACGAGCATGACGAGCATTCTTTTCGAGAATTTCATACGTCTAAAGACCTTTCCGTGCGAAATCGTAGCACATCTTCCAAGGGTCGCGCCAATCAAATGCGCTTTGCGCCAAAAGGCTTGGAGATATGCCCCTTTTGCCGCAAAAACAGCCTTATACCGGCGACCTCTCTGTTTCGGCTTACGGATGTATTCTCTTCTGGATTCCCGAAATCTGAAATCCGAATTCACGAAACCGGATTCCCCCAAAAAAGCCGGGGGACCACGGGAATCCGCGGCGGAATGCACCGCTTTTCCTTGGGGATTTCTCCCTCCATTACCGAGCGTGGCGTTCTCTCTCGCAAGGTCTGCCAAATCTGTCGAACCTCCACGCTCCCTACAGGGGTTCTTTCCTGAAATATGCCGGAATCATATCGTCTGCCCTCCGTCTATCCTCTCCGGTGTGGGTGTGGCTCTGGGCACAGTATACCAAACCGCCCCTATCCTGTCAACCATTTCCCACCAATTCCAAGAATTTCTCCGTTTTTCACAAATCCCGCTCATTCACTTTGTACAAATCGCATTAAACTACAAATGTAATCTTCCCTGCCCGCCCCCGTCCGTTCCCGCGCCCTCCGCTCCCCGATTCCGGCACGATTTCCGTCGGGTTTTCTCCCCATATCGCGGTTTTTGCCCCTTGCAATTCCGGCGAAAACTTGCTATACTACTGTCAAAGGCGTGAAGTGCTTTGGGCACTATGCGAAAACGAGCGTGCGCCGCGCTGCGATCCCGTGTGGGTATCCGAGAGCGGGCGCGGCTGGACTATGGAGGTATATTCATGCAGGCAAATTATCAGAACGTGACCCTGACCGGCGGCTTCTGGAAGGCGAAGGAGGACTTGAACCGCGACGTCACCATCGATGCCGTGTACAATCGCTTTGACGAAACGGGGCGCATTGCCGCATTCCGCTGCGATTGGAAGGACGGGATGCCCTATCGACCGCACATTTTCTGGGATTCCGACGTAGCGAAGTGGATGGAGGGTGCGGCGTACCAGCTATCCCGCGACGACAATCCGGCACTGCGGGCGAAGGTAGAGTCCCTCATCGACGAGATCGAGAAAAACCAGCATCCGGACGGCTACTTCAACATCTACTACACCGTGGTCGATCCGGCGCATCGCTTCACGAACCGGGACAACCACGAGCTGTACTGTGCGGGTCACCTGATCGAGGCGGCGGTGGCGTATCACGACGCGGTGGGGGACACGCGCTTTCTCGGTTTGATGGAGAAATACGCGCGGTACATCAAGTCTGTATTCATGGACGGCACGGGGGACGTGGTGCCGCAGTTCGCAACGCCCGGTCACGAGGAGCTGGAGATCGCGCTGGTGAAGCTCTGGCACGCGACGGGGGAGGCGGAGTATCTCGATCTGGCGGCGTTCTTCATCGATCGGCGCGGGTATGGCGATCGTGGGGAGCCGCTGGACACAAGCAACCAGAGCCACATGCCGCTGCGGGAGCAGAGATCCGTGGTCGGTCACTCGGTGCGCGCGGGGTACATTTATGCGGCGATGGCGGATCTGGCGCGCGAGAAGAACGATGCTGCCCTGGACGAAGCGTGCTGCGCCCTGTTCGAGGACATGGCGTACCGGAAGATGTACGTGACGGGCGGGCTTGGTTCGACGAACGTTGGCGAAGCGTTCACGATCCCGTATGACCTTTCGAACGACAAGGCGTATGCGGAGACGTGTGCGTCGATTGCGATGATTCTCTTTGCGCACCGGATGTTTTTGCTCCACCACGCGTCGAAGTACGCGGACGTAGTGGAGCTGGAGCTATACAACGGGATGCTGTCGGGTTTGTCCCTCTCCGGCGACGCGTTCTTCTATGAGAATCCGCTGGAGATCCATCTGGACAACTACAAAAAGCAGGGCGGGCGGTATCCGATCACGCAGCGGCGCAAGGTATTCGACTGTTCGTGCTGTCCGTGCAACATCAACCGGGTGCTGGCGTCGGTGGGGCAATACTTCTACGCGGAGGAAAACGGTGCGGTCTGGATCAATCAGTTTGGGACGAGCGAATATCGCAGCGATGCGTGTATGGTATCGCAGAAGACGGACTATCCGGTATCGGGCAAAATTGAGATCACGGCAAGCTGTCCGGTCTATGTGCGGATTCCGGGGTGGTGCCGCAGCTTCACGGCAAGCGCGCCCTACGTGATGGTATCCGGCTACGCGAAATTTGCGGCGGGCGAGATCACGGTACAGCTGGAGCTGGAGCCGGAGTATCTGGTATCGCACGTGGGGGTATACAAGAATGCGGGCAAGGTATCCCTCCGTCGCGGGCCGGTGATCTACTGTGCGGAGGCGATCGACAACGGCGGCGATGTACATTCCCTCTTTGCAAGCGGCTCTGCCCCTGCGTTCGCGCTTGCCGATTCGGTTCCGGAGACCGGCATTCCGGACATTGTGGCATCCGGCTATCGGCGGCACAACGCGGATCCGTTGATGGACAGCGGGCTCCGGCTCTACGCGCCCCTGACCGTTCCGGAAAAATTTGTCTCCACGGAGATCCGCTTCATCCCCTACCACGCCTTTGCCAACCGCGGCGAATCCAACATGCTTGTCTGGTTGCCTTATCTTGCTTGACGCTTAGAGCCGGGGGAACGGGGGACGAGGGGAGACGGTCGCTTTTGAAAAAGCTCCGCAAAACTTTTATATGGGGGGATGGGATATGGGTGGAGTTTGTGCAAGTCCGATTGCTTTCCAATGTGGTTTCGTCCGTTCCCTATGTAGATCGTTCGCGAGCGGCTGACGGGGTCATCCGCCTTCTACGGGGAGAGACTGCGGTCATTAGTAAGAGGAGCATCCAGACTTCTACGGGGAGTGATTGCGATATATAGTTTCCTATGTAACGGTAGCAAACCGTATCATATTGGAGATGGAACGATATTTACAGGTTTTCTCTCCGTCATCCGCTGTATTGGCGATACAATCGCGGTTAGCGCAAATTCTATGAATGCCCATTGCAAAACCTACCGTAGCCGCAGGCACGAACAGCCCTACCCCCAATAATGAAAAACGAACGATACCAGCCCAACAACCCGCCTGAAACGCGAACGATCACAGCCCGAACACAGATAGCCAAACTATATTCGGAACTGGGGATAAGCGATCTGCACCGGATACCGAAATCCTATATTGCCCCAAGCCCGCGGCAGCAGTCATGCCCCGCCGCAGCGGATCCCCAAGGGGTCAGGAGAGGTGTTGGAGAGGGATAGGGGATCGAAATCCCCTGTCTCTTTCCAACCGCCCCCGCGAGGAGAAAATAAAATCTACAAGAGCGATACGGTATTCTATATTGGTGAAGCCAAGATAAACGACACAAGAACAACGTAGATTCCTTGTAAATCCCCACGTAAGACGTGGTATTCCGCATGAAAGAAGCCAATACAAAACCATAAGCAACCGCAAATACCTTATAGTAGCCCCGCGAGGATCGCGACAAACTCCGCCTCTGTTTCGCATTGGTTGAGTCTGGCACGGACGGCGGCGGAGCCCGGCATTCCGACGATGAAGTGGGCGGCGCGTCCCCTCGATTCGCGGATACCGTTCTGTTCGCCGCGCAGCTCCACGATCTCATGGACCAGGCGGATGGCGGTCTCGCAGATCTCCCGCTTGTCCGGCTGATACGGCGTTCTGCCCGCGTGTGCGTCCTCGATCTGGCGGAAGATCCACGGATTGCCGAGTGCGCCGCGACCGATCATGACCCCTGCCGCGCCGCAGTGGAGCATGGCAAGCGCGTCCGATACGGTGGTGACGTCGCCGTTCCCGATGAGAGAGACCGCCGGGTAGTGCGCCGACAGGGCAAGGGCGGTGGCTTCGAGCACCTCGGGATGGATACCGGGGGTATAGAGCTCCGCGCGTGTGCGGCAGTGGAGGGCGATCCGATCGGCTCCCGCGTCCGCCATACGACAGGCAAAATCGGGGGCGTTGATGTGATCCCGGTCGAAGCCGGCGCGGATCTTGACGGACAGGGGCAGCTGATGGCGGTGGCAGACCTCCGCTGCGGCGTGCGTGACCTCTGCGGCAAGGTCGGGGGTCAGCATCAGCGCGGAGCCGTCCCCATTGCCGACGATTTTGTGGACCGGGCAGCCCATGTTGATGTCGATCCCGCAGAGTCTGGCACCGTCCGGCGCGTTTTTCTGTGATTCGATGAGGATCTCCGCGCCCTCCGCCATCATGGCAGGATCGTGGCCGAAGATCTGGAGCCAGGTATCCCCCTCTCCCGGCGCGAGCGTTGCCAGTCGGGCGGTTTTTTTGTCGCGGTAGTGGAGGGCGGCGGCGGAGATCATCTCGGAGACGGACTCCGTGGCACCGTTTTCGTGGCAGATTCTGCGAAACGGCGCGTCTGTGAAGCCCGCCATGGGAGCGAGGAGGAGCGGCAGCATTGTGGGGGGTATCCTTTCTATGGGGGATTTTTCGACTTGCAGTCGGTCTACCGAACAAGTTCGGCGGATTGAGCGCGGCAGGTACGAGGATGCCTTGGCATCCAGTACCGAGCCGCGCGGCTTCGGCTGTACTTGCAGTACGGCTACTATCGATTTGCAGTCGGCTTATTTCTTATGTTTTTTATAAGGAATCTACGTTATTCTTGGAATTTTTTTCTGGCTTCACCAGGGGGGAATACCGTATCGCTATTGTAGATTTTATTGTTGCCTTGCGGCGCACCAAAGGACGAAGGAGAAGGACTCTGCGGAGCCCCTCTCCTCCATCC
>USGH01000163.1 GCA_900554225.1 uncultured Eubacteriales bacterium
TTCTTCCTCGTCCTTTGGTGCGCCGCAAGGCAACAATAAAATCTACAGGAGCGATGAGGTATTCCTCATGGAAGAAATAAAAAGAAGCGATACAAGCCCAACGCAGTTTCCTTATAAAATAACAAAGGATATAAGCCAAACGCAGTTTGATAAGCCGACTGCAAGTCGATCATACAGGGCGCGGGACAAGATCCCGCGGAATATAACGATGAAAACATGTGCTGTAACCGGTCATAGACCACAAAAATTCCCGTTTGGGTACAACGAAGAGGATATGCGCTGCCGGATGCTGAAGGCGCGGCTCCATAGGGAGATTGCGCGGCGGATCGTGGACGGCTGCACGGCGTTTTATTCCGGGGCTGCGCTCGGGGTGGATACGTGGTTCATGGAATCGGTCCTCAAATTCCGCGAAAAAATCGAGGGAATCACGCTGACCGCCGTATTGCCCTGCGCGACACAGGCGGATCGCTGGATCCCTGAAGCCCGTGCGCGGTACCAGAGCCTTCTTGCGCGCTGCGACAACGTGATCCTTTTGCAGGACGCGTACACGCGGGACTGTATGCTCCGCCGCGACCGCTACCTTGTCGATCACACGGACTGCCTCATCGCCGTGTACGACGGCACAGCCACAGGCGGAACCGCCTATACGGTGCGCTACGCCCAGGATCGGGACAAGCCGATCTACCTTGTGGATCCGCACTGCGAGGTGCTGTGAGACGCGTCCCGGCATTGATTTTCCCCAAAAATACGCAAAAAAAGACACAGCGTCCGCGTGATCGATCGGATCCACTGTGTCTTTTCTGTGTGTGCGCGTTATTCTCCGCTGACGATCAGCCCGTACACACCCTGACCGCCGTCCACCTCGGTCACATCCGCGTCGGGTAGGGCGGCTTCGATTTCGTCCAAGATCTCCGCGGCGGTGGATTTCTTCAGCCCCTTGCCGTAGTAGACCGAGACGGTCGCGCAGTCGGCGATGGTGGGCAGGAGTGCGGCGACGGCTTCGGACAGGCTCTGGGCGGACACGCGTATGGTGCCGTTTGCAAGACCGATGATGTCCCGTGCGCGCACCGATACGCCGTCGGCTTCCGCGTCCCGTGCGGCGACCGTGAAGGCGAGGGTAGTGACCTCCGCGACGGCGGCACGCATATTTTCGAGATTTTCCGCGGGTGTGCGGCTCTCATGGAAGGCAAAGAGGGCGGAGATGCCCTGCGGCATATGGCGGGTGGGCAGGACCTCGACCGTAGCTGCGACCTCTGCGTCCCGTGCCATTTCCGCCGCCTGCTTTGCCGCGAGGATGGCGTTCTTGTTGTTCGGCAGCAGGATCGTGGTATCGGCGGGATTTTCCCGGATGGCGCGCAAAAAGTCGGCGGGCGAGGGATTGATCGGCACCACGGCGCAGGCGCCCATTTCCCGGAAGAGATCTGTGAATCCGTCCCCATCGGCGGCGGCGATCACGGCATACGGGCGGTGCGGCTCCTCCTCCTCTGCGGGCAGGACGGTGCGGAGCAGCGTATTGACCGCCCCCTCGATCGGCGCCTTGACCTCGCGCAGCGTATTCTTGACCCCTTCGAGGAGGGACGATTTCGTGCCGTCGGCGGATGCATTGTCCGGTGCGGCAGCGGCTTTTCCGGCGGCTTTTTTGACTACGCCGTCGTGCTGGAGACGCATATTTTCGATTTTGGACGTGCGCAGTGTGCCGAGCGGCAGGAGCATTTCGAGTACGCGCATGGGTTCGTTCGTGTGGATATGAACCTTAAAGAGATCCTCGTCGGCGGTGAGGACCATGCTGTCGCCCATTCCCTGCAGGGTTTCGCGGATTGCTGCGAGCTTTTCGGGCGGGATTTCTCCGTCGAGATCCAAGAGGCATTCGGTGCAGAAGCCGAAGCGGATCTCCTCGTCGGTGTCGGCTTCGTCCGTTGGTGCGGGGGATGCGGGGATCTGCGCCGTATCGTGCCGGGGTTTTGCGGCGGTGCGGGCGGTGCCTGTAAGCGCGGCGGTCATGCCTGCGAGAATGGAGACGAAGCCCGCCCCGCCGGAATCGACGACCTTGGCGCGTTTGAGTGCTGGGAGCATTTCGGGGGTCTGTGCGAGAATCTCCTCGGCGCGGCGGAGGATGCTTTGGAAGAGGTTGGCAATATCGGATTCCGGTGCCGCATCGGTGGATTCCTCGTTCACGCAGTCGCGCATGACGGTGAGGATGGTTCCCTCTACGGGCTTATCGACTGCGGAAGCCGCCTGCTTTGCGCCCTCCCGGAATGCCGCGATGATCTGCTTCGCGTCCGCTTCGCTGCAATCGACGAAGGAACGCGCCATGCCGCGGAAGAACAGGGACAGGATCACCCCGGAATTGCCCCGTGCGCTGCGCATCATCTGTCGGGCAGCCATGGCGGACGTCTGGGCGATCGATGCATCCGCCGTGATCTGCCGCACCGCCAGCATCGTGGTGGTCATATTCGAGCCGGTATCGCCGTCCGGTACCGGGAAAACGTTCAAATCGTTGATCCAGTCGCGGTCTTCCTCCATCGCACCCGCGCCGGACATCAGCATTTCATAAAATTGTATACCGTTAATGGTCTGCATTGCAGCCTCCTATATGTACTGGGGATGCGGGGATACGAGGGGAACTGGGGGAACGAGGGGAACGGGGGGAACGGGGGAGACGGTCGCTTTTGAAAAAGCTCCGCAAAACTTTTATGAGGGGGTGGGATGGATATAGTTTGTGCAAGTCCGATTGCGCACCAATTTTGCTCCGTCCAAGGCATCAGGAGATCGTTCTGGGGCGGCTCCGGGGACGGATCCGCCGTCTATTTGGAGTAGGTGCGTCCATTAGGATGGAGACGCGGGGGTTGGACCAATGTGTAACTATATCACCAACGAATATTACGCGCACTCCTATCCCCAACGCGGTATTCTACCACTACATAATACACAAATGGACGCAATCGCTCCCCGTAGAAGGCGGATCCCATCGGGAGCCGCTCGCGAACGATCTTCTCATGTACTGGACGGCACCAAATTGGTGAGCACACGGACTTGCACAAACTCCACCCATATCCCCCTTTTTCATAAAAGTTTTGCCAGGCTTTTTCAAAAGCCGCGTTCCCCCGTCCCCGACAGTTCAAATATAAAAAGCCCTGCCGGATGAAGATCCAACAGGGCTTTTTTTATTTACCAAGGATTACTTGGTGAGGAAGCGGTGGATGATTGCAGCAACCTGTGCGCGGGTAGCGTTGGCGGAAGCGTCAATCAGGAGACCGTTGCCGGAGATCAGCTCGGAGCCGACCGCCCACTGCATAGCTTCGAGAGCGTATGCGGGAACGTCAGCGGCATCCGTGAACTGTGCGAGATCGGAGAGGGTGGAAACGTCCATACCCTTGTACTGTGCGTAGCGATACAGGATCGTCACGAGCTGTGCGCGGGTCACAGGCGCATCGGGCTGGAAGGTACCGTCTTCGAAGCCGTTGACGATATTCTTGGAAGCAGCACAAGCGATTGCGTTGGAGTACCACATACCGGAAGCCACGTCAGAGAACGCGGACTCGGTAGCTTCATCGATTTCTTCACCGGACATACGGCTGAGAATGGTCACGACCATAGCTCTGGTGAGCGTCTCGTTCGGTGCGAATTCGGTATCGGAAACACCGTTCATCAGACCGTTTTCGTACACGTAGAGCACGTCCTCATAGAACCAGTGATCCTTCAGAACATCCACAAACGGCAGTTCCTTTTCCGGAACGACCGGTGTGGTGGGCTCGGTTTCGGGTTCTTCAACCGGTTTGGGTTCTACGGGCTTGTCGTCACCCTTCGGGGTATCGTCCTTCGGGTTGGTCGGGTAAGCAGGACCGATCAGGATCGGGAGATACTGACCACGTGCGAGAAGCTTGCCGCAGATTGCGCAGTACTTATCGCCGGTGTAGCCCGGACGGAACGGCGTTGCGGGAACAGCGTTCTTGATGATCGTGCGCTCGTGCTGGCAGATCTCGGTGATGTCCTCGGATACACCGATCTTCTGGTTGTTGACTTCCTTATAGTCGATCGTCAGACCAGCTTCCTTGCCGTTGAGGCGTTCAAATACGAACGTTGCGACCGGTTCGCCGGCTTCGATGGTGGCAAGATCCGCATACGCGAAGGTGATCACGCCGTTGGCATCGTTGTACGCATAGTGTGCGGCAACGCTGTTGACGGAGATGAGCTTCAGCGTGTTGGTATCGTAGGAAACCACGCTCTTGCCGTTGTGGGAAGCGATGTCGTTGCCATCTGCATCCTTAGCGGTAAGGTTCAGGATAACATTGGTATCCTCCTTATCCACGGTAACGGTGGAGTTCGGGCGAACCGTACCCGTGAAGCCGTTCAGGCTGCCGGTATACTTGCCGCGAGCCGCGATTTCCGCCATCGAGTCTGCGAAGGATTCCGTATCGTTCTTAGCGGAGGTCTTTTCGTTGCCGTTGTAGACCTTAGCTGCCTTATCGATGAGGTACTGTGCGAGATCGGTAGAGCCGATTTCTTCAACAGCAAGCACATCAGAATCCAGCTTAGCCGCTACAGAGTTCTGTACCTTCGCCGGTGCTCTATGGATAGAGGTGGTACCGGTGGAAGCAGGGATCTCATTGGCGGAGAACAGTGCTGCCGGCCATACGTCGTCGCCAACATTGCCGAGAACCGCTACGGTACCGTCGTTCAGATCCAGTCTGAAGATACGCGCGGTGTTGGCAGCACTTTCGTTGTAGGAGGCAATGTACAGAACCTTGCTCTTTGCGTAGTTGTCGTCTGCAACCATGGAGGTGAGGTAATGTAAGAATTCGCCGTCCTCAAACATTGCAAATTCATCGCCCTGGAGCTTGGTGGTGTAGACGTTGTCTACAGCGATCATGAAGTCTTTTTCGGTTTCATCAAAGAAGTACAGGAGAGACCAGACGTTGCCCGCATCATCGAGCAGCACGAAGTTTTCTGCGTCGTATGTAACGTCGGCATCATCGTCATAGTAGGTGGCCAGACCTGCGTTTGCGATGGTGAGGAAGTAGCTTGCGCCCATTCTGCTGAGGTTGGACTGGAAGTTGTACGCGAGGGTGCTCGGCGTGGTATCACCGGTGATCAGGAAGTAGCCGTAAACACCGAGAATGTTGTCTTCCCAGACGTTGCCGTCGCGATCCGTAGCCTTGCCGCTGCCGAGAACGCTGTACGCCATATCCCAGTAAGCAACGGCGCTTGCATTGCCGAACTTCTGGTCGATGACTTTCAGAGTATCCTTGTCGATAGAGGTGATGGCAGGAGCACTGGAGGGTTCAAAGTTCATGACAAAGTACTTGTCATCGCTTGCGGCAGCTGCGGAAACCGTGGTATCCAGATCAGCGACCTTTTCCCAGGTCTCTTCGTTTGCCGCATCCCACTTGAAGATTACCGGCTTGCCATCCTTATCCTGGAGTGCGCCTTCAAAGGTTACTTCCGGATAGTAGACTTCCACCTCGATGGTGTCGGATACTGCGCCGCCCTTGGAGGTTGCGGTGATGGTAGCGGTGCCGTTTGCAACACCGGTTACCTTACCGTTTGCGTTGACGGTAGCCACGCCTGCATCAGAGGTAGACCAGTCTGCCGTCTTGTCGTCCAGGATCCACGGCATAACCGTTACGGTAAGCTGCGTGGAACCACCGCGGATGAGCCGTACAGAGTCGCCCTGATCGATGGTCAGAGAGGAAGCGGTAACGTCATCGCCCGGGATCGTCCAGGATTCGTCGCCGTTCTGATCCGGGAATACGAGGCAGTACAGCTCATCCTGATAGAGGGAGTCTGTGTTGACCTTCGCAGCGGTGCCGGCAGTCAGATCGAGCTTATAGAGGTAGTAGGTATTGGAATAAGAGCCCTTCTTGGTGCTCAGTGCATAGAGATCGTTGCCATAGAAGTCCATGGACAGCGGTGCAACGCCTGCGGCGAGCGTGAGCGTGGTCACTTCTTCCGCATCCTTGCCTGCAACGAGCTTCCAGATGGTCACTTCGTCGCCGGAAACGGTGGTTGCATAAACCGCGTCGTCCTTGCCGGCGAGAGTGGTGTAAACGTTCGTGTCGTCAGCGAATGCCGGAGCAACGGTGCCGTCGAGAATGTTTACAGAGTAGAGCTTGCCGTCTCTTACGCCATAGAGGGTATCATCGGCGTATGCGAAATCGGTGAAGTAGTTTTCTTCGCCGAGGTCTGCGATGAGGGTGCCGTCCAGCGGATCCGCGGTACGGAGCGCGTAGAGAGTACCGTCAG
>USGH01000164.1 GCA_900554225.1 uncultured Eubacteriales bacterium
ATCCCGTCAGGTTCGGCGGGGAGAGGATAACGCCGCGATTCTCGTCCAACGGTCCGCCGCAACTGATGCCGATGGCATCGAACGGGGCGAAGGACGCAACCTGTTCTTTGATTTTTGCAAGGCTTTGCGCACAAGGCAGAGTGGCGAATGCAACGCGGTTCAGGATTTTTCCTGCGTCATCCGCCTGTACGACAGCACATTTCGTGCCGCCGATGTCGATTCCGATACAGAGCATAACGCATACCTCGCCGATTTTGGAATTTCGTGATCACAGTATAGCATATTTTCCCGCGATTGACAACCGCAAATGTGCAAAAAAAGGATCGTCACGTCAAAAAACGTATCGATCCTTCATTGGATTCAGAAATACTCTGTTATAGGGCTATTTTGGCGGAAAAGCCGTAAGCGCGATGGATGCGGAGTATCCTTCAGCGGCTTTCCTTTTTTATGAGCGGTACGAGATACTCATCTCTTCTCCGGTGCAGCTCCTCGGAATAGGCGGGATCCGTTTCCTTGTGCAGCTCACGCAGATACTCGTGGTGGTTCTTCCGGATCTCCTCGTTGTTGCGCGAAAGGATCAATACACCCACGCTGGAGCACTGGTCGGAGGCACGTTCGAGATAGGTCAGCGTTTCGAGGAAGATGATCCCTGCACTTACGGTACACCGACCGGATTTCAGCCGCGCAGGTACTGAACCATGTCGTCGATGGTTTCTTCGAGCGGTTCGATCCGGCGCGCCAGCTCCTCATCGTTCTGTTCAAACGCCATTGTCGCCATATCGATGATCTCGCTGACGGCGCGGAAGATGGAGTGCAGCTCCTCCTTTGCGCGATCGGAGAACACGACCTTCTCGCGATGGATCCGTTCCGCAAATTCGTTGATGTTCGTGGCATAGTCGCCGATTCGCTCAAAGTCCGTGACCGTCTGCATGAGGATGTTGACGATCTCGTTCTGGTCGTCGTCCACGACATTTTTGGAGAGATTCACAAGGAAGTTTTCGGCGGTGTCGGTGAATTCGTCGATCCGCTCCTCCCTGGTATCGATGGAAACGGTCGCTTCGTCACTGTACGCGGAGAGCTGTGCGATACTGTCGGCGAAATTCTGGTGGGTCAGCCTGCCCATAACGCCGATGGCATTCGTACATTCTGCAATGGCCATAGAGGGAACGACCATCAGCTTTTCATCGAGCGTATGGAGTGCGGCGTAGTCGTCCTTTGCCACATCCTTGTCGGGCTTGATGAATACGTAGGTCAGCTTGACAAGCAGTCCGGTGAACGGCAGCAGAATGATTGCCGTGACGAGGTTGAAGATCGTCTGGAAGTTCGCGATGTCGCCGCTGGAGCACATTTTATCCCACAGCTCCGGGAATGCGCCGCACGCTTTTAAGACCGTCATGAGAACAATAAAAAGGATGGTGCCGATGACGTTGAAGACGATGTGGGCGATGCCGGTTCGCTTGGCGTCCTTGGAGGAGCCGATGGAGCAGACCATGGCGGTCGTGACGCAGGTGCCGAGGTTGATACCCATGATCATGGGATAGACAAGGTTGAAGCTTATGGCTCCTGTAACGGACAAGGCCTGGAGCATACCGACCATGGCGGACGAGCTTTGCACGATCATGGTAAAGACCATGCCCATGACGATCCCCAGTGCCGGAATCTGCGCGAACCGCCCGAGAGCTTCCGCGAAGGCAGGGGAATCAGACAGCGGCTCCACAGCAGCGGTCATGCTCATCAGTCCTGTGAACAGTACGGCAAAGCCGGCGAAAATCTCACCGACCGATTTGCTGTTGCCGCGCTTGACGAACATCATGAGGATGATGGCTACAAACATGGCAAGCGGTGCGAGTGTGGACGGCTTGCACAGCTCAAGCACCCAGTTGCCGCCGGAATCGATGTCCATGAGTCGGATGATCTGTGCGGTGACGGTGGTGCCGATGTTTGCGCCGAGTACGATACATACCGCCTGTCGGAGATTGAGAATCCCCGCGGTGATCAGACCTACGGTAATGACGATGGTGGCGGTAGAGCTCTGGATGATCGCGGTGACGAGGGTTCCGGTCAGAACACCAAAGAAGGCGTTGGACGTGACCTTTTCAAGCACCTTTTTCAGCGCCGCGCCGGATGCGTTTTTCAGACCTTCGCTCATGATTTCCATGCCGTATAAAAACATGGCAAGTCCGCCGAGCAGGGAGATGATGGAGAAAATATTCAATTTTGAATGCCGCAGAAAAACCGCCGGTTGTCCAATGTCGGGCGCGGAACCTGCCTTTGTCCGAAAGCAACACCGAAACGGGTTTTCTCTTCCTTTCCATGAACGGCTCGTCTCTGGGCACGTTCCAAGCATTATTTTTGACTTTGTCTTTGCATACATCTGCATTATAGCAGGAGTACATGAACAAAAATAATATGGAATATGAACACGCAGTTAAAACTGACACATCTCGGCAAAAAACGGAAATCTACACAAAAATATGTGTGGTCCATGTAAAATCTCTGTAAGACAAAGGTGGACAGAAAAATGCCGTATCGGGGAAGGTGCAGGGATAAACCGTGCGTTCTTCTCGGATACGGCAAGCTTCATGTGCGGGATGCGGTCAGGAATAGGCTGCATTCCGCGAGGGTGCGGCGTAACTGCGTTTGCCTATACGACTTTTCCGCAAAAGCAGTGTGCGATTGCAGTGCTCAGCCGAGAGTGCTGCGATGCTCGTCGGACTTGCAGCCGCAGTGATTCGAAAGAATGAAGGATTCGCAGTCCACGCATTCGGTGACGGTCGGATTCTTCTCGTGGGTACCGATGATGACCCGGTCGAGGGCGCAGTAGTTTTCGCCGCCGCAGTGGTTGGCGCAGGAAGTGACGGAGCAGGAGATGCAGCGATTCGGTTTCTTCGTTTCCATAATGAGTTCTCCTAACGGGTATAGATTTGTGAAAATCGGTTTCATCGTGGGGACGAAAGCGATTTCTCCGTTAGTGTTGCCGAAATGCCGAAAACTATACACGCGACAGAAAAACAGGACGGCAAAACAACCGTCCTGCGTATGTGTTATGGAAAATTGTGCCATTTTACGCCGCGTCAAAGGGATCCGGCGCATGGAGAACCCACGGTTCCTCTGCCTCTGCGCCAAAGGTAAGAAACGACGCGTCCCAGGAGAGAACAGAGCCGTTTTCCGTGCGGATCTCAACCTCCAATGCCGTATGTCTGCGATCCGTCAGCCGTTCTCCACCGGACAGAAACGCGCCCAATCCATACACGATCCGCGATCCGCCTGCGGTCTGCATCACGGGTTCATCGTCCGGATCGATGTCCAATAGTACCAGATCGGCACCGCGTTCGGCACAGAGTGCGGCAAAGGTCAGCATATCCGCGTCGGTTACCGGGTACGCGTCATCCGTGGTCAGATAGACGGAGACAAAGGCGCATTTTTCCCGCGCAGTGTCGATCCACGAAAGCACAGCAGCGTCATAGGGGACGGTATATGTTTCATCCGGAGCGGTCAGCCGCACAGAGGTCGGATATACGCCAAAGGTTATGCCGTTTTGCGTGCGATAGACCGCGTGGGTGTTGTCTCCCCAGTCGATGCCGTATTCCGCCAGAGCCGAGATCGTGTCGGACAGTCCATCCGTACCATAATCGAGACTGTGCGGCGCGGCAACGGATACGGTGTCGATACCGCCGTTTGCGAGGATCTTTGCGTGATAGGTCGGTGCCATATACCAGACGCGTTCTGCTTTCTGACGGGTGGACAGCGCAGCATTGTCGGTCAGCACCGTGTCGAGCAGGGAAAAGGTCATCGTATCGGTCGCGAAACGTCTGGCGCAATCGGATAACCACGGCTTGGTCCCGTTTTCGAGTACCGCTGCATTGAAGGTGCCGTGCGTTTGCGTGCCGAGCATCGAGCCGATCACGACACTGCCCGTGAAGTGGAGCCGGAGCATTTCATACGCATCCGCCGGCTCCGTGAGATCGGACAGATTTTCACTTGTCGTGTCTGCGGAGAGTGGGGAGGGATCCGTGCGCGGCGGAATATACGTGGTGCTGCCAAAGAGAAACTGCGTTGCCATGAGGGAAACGGTCAGGATACCGAGTACCACACCGCCGACCGTTTGCCGCATCCGTGTGCTGATACGCACGAGAACACCTCCTTTTTTCGGATTTTGCGCATTTTGGCGTATCCTTAGTATACCATAATCCGACGACAATTGCAAGAGGTGAATTTTTGCCGTGACATCATAAAAACAGCGGGCGGAGCTGTCGGCCTTCCATGGCAGCAATGAGGCATTCCGGGATCCTTGTGAAATCGGCGACCAGAGAATGCGGCTTGCTTTGCGGATCGTCCTGCCGCATCGGGACAAGATAGCACGCCTTCCGATTCAGAAACGCGCCGAGATTGGCAAGATTGGCACTCATCGCATCGTTGGTGGCAAGGGCGCAGAGGAGCGGTCGATTGGCGCGCAGATGTGCCTTTGCCGCCATGGTGACGGTCGTATCGGTGATGCCGTGCACGATTTTCGCAAGCGTATTGCCGGTACAGGGCGCGATCACCAGTGCGTCGAGGATCGTTTTCGGACCGATCGGCTCCGCGTCTCGTATGGTGCGGATCACGGGACGGCGGCAGAGTGCGGAAAGGATCGCTAAGGTATCCGCGGCATTCCCGAATCGCGTGTCCGTTTCTCCGACGATCTCGCTCACGATGGGCAGAACCGAATGGCTTTTGCACAGCTCCTCCAGTACGGCGAGGGACGCGCTGTGGGTGCAGAAGGAGCCGCATAACGCATAACCGATCACAGCCGCTCACCTCCGCGTGTGGATTTGGGAACGTGCGTCTGCTGATACCGACGTATGCGCGGCAGAATCGCGTCGCATAGGATTTCTCCGGCGGTTTCCGGTGCGGTTTTCGCGGGCAGTCCCGGCGCGTAGAGGACGCGATCACAGATGGGCAGCGCGCGTTCTCCGGCAAGCTCCACAAATAGCGTAGCCTCCGGCAGACGGGTGCAGAAATCCGCGGGAAAGATCTTTGCCGGGATCGTGTTGTATACACAGCGGACGGGCGGCGGGCTGTTGAGAAATTCCGCAAGCGGCAGGGTCTCACAGCCGTCGAGCATCGCCTCCGCAAGTGCGGTTTCCCGACGTGCCGCGATGGTAACACGGCCGCCGAGCGAACGGATACGCAGTGATGGCGAACGTGCTTCCATGGATGGTATACGGCAGCTTTTCCACCGCGATTGCCAGTGCCGCCTCCGCCGTTGGGATCGCGTTGCGCAGAAGAACGGTTTCGTCGTCGTAATAATCGACCAGCACCGAGCCGTATTCCTCCGCAAGTCGGATGTACAGGGGATCCGGTGCGCCGCCGAGCAGAAGTTGATCTCCGGGCAGGGCGCGGATCAGCCGTTCACAGAGATCCCCCTCCGTGTTGGGAACGCATTTTTCAAAATCCGCCGACAGCCGCGCCATCGGTAAGGGGAAAATCAGCACGTCATCCGCCTGTAGGGGTTCGATACCGTCCTCCGGGTGGTGGATCGTCACGTGTAAAAAACGTGTGGACAGTCGTGCGGCGACAGCATCCATTCGTCGATCCGCCGCGAGTATTCCGATCGTCATAGCCTTCCGCCTTTCCACAGTACAAAGGATTCTATGGCAAGGATATGCGCTTTTGCGGAGACGTGTGACAGATCAGGCCACGGCGTTCCAGATGAGATAGAGCAGGAGCAGATGGAGCGGATAAAAGGCGTAGCAGAAATACCGGAAGGGCTTGGAATGGTAGCCCTGCTTGCCGCTATAAAGCCAGATCGGAATCAGGGCAAAGAGCGCAAAGCCCTGCTGCACGATTTCGAACGCGTGGTCGGCGATGGTTACGGTATAGTAGAATCCGCCGAGCAAACCGATGTGCAGTACGGCAAGACAGCCAAGCTGCAAAAGCCTGTGGTACCATTTTCTGCCGCGCAGATAGTGGAATACAAGCACGGTCAGAACCCCCGGCCCGTAGTAATCGACCATGGCGACAGCGCCGATTGCGAAGGACGCCGCGACTGTGAGAAGGGTCATGAGACAGAGCACGAAGCGTTTTTCCGCAAAGCGCACACGGATCCTGTCGGTCAGCGCCATGGTGCAGAGCGCCCAGACCAGCAGCGCCCAGGCCGTGTCCCAGGTGTCGAACACCGTCGGTAGCTATCTTAGCGACATGGACCAGGCCATGAGGCTGGTGGAGCAGTC
>USGH01000165.1 GCA_900554225.1 uncultured Eubacteriales bacterium
CCGCCCGCTGCATGTCATTCCGCCAAATAGATCCCCACGCGTTTCTCGATGATCTCCGCTGTGGCTTCCGCGGTGCGGTCTCCGGCGAAATAGGGCTCCAATTCCTCCGAGAGGATCTGCGACACCATGTTGTCCTGCCCGGCGGAGATCATGGCACCGCGGAACAGCTCCGCCAATGCTGCCATTTCTGCATCGGTCATCTCGACCACGACATTCGGATTGGAGACATCCTTTGGTGCGGCGGCACTGCGGCTCTGCGCGCGTATGGTCGTTTGATCAAACTGTATGACGTTGTACACATAATAGCGGTTTTCCATTTCCCGGTCGAACGCGGGGGCTGTGATGGGAAACTGCGTATCGCGAATGAGCGCGTTTTGCTGTATCGCATCGGAAAGATAATAGGAAAGGAATGCCTCCGCCCCGGTGGTATTGCCGGATACCGGTGCGCACAGGTTGATCTCCACCTGTCCTTTGATGGCGGATTTTCCATCGGCGGTGGGCAGTCCGGTTACATGCACGGGTACCGTATCATAAATCAGCTTGTATGCAGCAAGCATACCGGGTTCGCTGATGGGGAAATAGGTATACCGTATCCGATCCTCCTGCACGGCATCCAGGAAGGTTTGTGCGCTGACGAACAGCTCGGTAAAGGTTGCGTAGCCTCTTGTGGTGAAAAAGCCGTACTTATCGCTCCACGTTTCGGATACCTTTTTCACGGTTTGCAACAAGGACAGGAAGTCCGCCGATGTAAAATCGACAGTGCCGCTTTGCAAAAGAGAACGCGCGTATGTCTCTGCCATATCGTAATGGAAGGGGGAGCTGCTGAGGATCGCGTCCGTGCTTTCCGCTGCCGCATTTACCTCTGCCAGAATAGAGGACATTGCACTGTCCCGTGAGGACGGACAAGCCAGCATATAGTACCTTATCGAATATGGCAGGGCAAATATGCCGTTTTCCGTTCGATACGCGTTCTGGAAGGAGGGCAAAAGCACCTCTGCCATAGACGATAGATCCATAAGGGAAGCGTTTTGCTCCATGGTGGAGAATATGGCACTGCACCGTTGGGAGTCCATTGCGTACAGATCATAGGACTTGCCGTCCAGCAGATCCTTTTGGAATTGCTTCAATCCGGGGGAGTCTGTGCCGAAAAAGCCATATTTCCCGTAATTGGAGATTTCCACAAAATACCCGGTACCGGAGGCGTTGAACAGGGAGACGATCCCCTGCATGGTGTCAAAGCTGCTGCCGTCACCGCTCAGCCACGCCATGTGCAGCAGAATCCGTTCGATCTGCTGTGCGGAGGGCTTCAATAGCAGGTATTGTGCGGCACCGGTGAAGCGATCCTGATAATATACCAAAAACACACCGTCGCACAGCGCATACAGGCTCTCAATATCGTTGTAGAATAGAGAGGAATTGCCGAAGCTGCACAGGAGCGTCTCTGTTCCGTCCGTGCTGTCTACGCCGAATATGCCGTCGCTGTCGGCGATATACCATTCGTAGTCGGTTCCCGGAATACCGCTTCCTATTCTGCCGGTGGTGCGCACATCCAACAGCGGGACAGTCGTCTCTCCGACTCCATCCCATCGATACAGTGATCCGTTCAGATCCTGCAAGTAGGCGACCTCCGTGCCTTGTGCGTCGGGGATTGCCCGGAAGCTGCTTGCATGAATCGAAAGGGAAACCGTGCGCTGTACAGAAAGCATTTCATCATAGAGGAGAACGGTGCTGCCGGAGAAGAGATAGATATTTTCCCCCATTACGCCCAGGATAGACAGAAAATCCACATTTTCCACATCCGTCACAGCCACCGTCGCGCCGTTCTCATCGGTGCGTGCGAGTACAAATGTATTGAAATCCGAACTCCGTCTGCCAAACTGCACGTAACCGCCGTCATAGGGGAAAACCTGTAGGGGAGAGCAGTCCTCCGCCGGAGAAACAGACAGGGCTTCCAGATAATTCCCCGCCATATCGAAGGTGTAAAGGACAACGTTTGTGGAGGAGTAGAGGTACAGTATGTCGCCGTCGATAAGCACCTGATTCCCCGATACCGTGCTTTTTTCCGGCGTGGCGAGAGGGGAAGCGGCATACACATGTTCGAGGAGCACACGCTGCCCATCCGCTGTATCAGCGTTGTTTTTGCAGCCTGCCAGGGGAAGAAGAACGGCGAGTATGAGAAAAAGAAGCATAAAACGACGCATACTGTACCTCCGGTATGTAGAAATATTTATGTTTACTTATGTTATACTATACCATACCTTTCTCTGAAAAACAATTGTTGGAATTGCCAAAGAATACGTTCATGAATTGTGCAAACCGCCGAAACGATTACGCAGCACGGCACACCTGCAAAAAGCGGATCGCATTCCGCAAATCCTACCACTCGCTGCGTTTCCTGCCGCCCGCTGCATGTTATACCGCCCGCTGCATGTCATTCCGCCAAATAGATCCCCACGCGTTTCTCGATGATCTCCGCTGTGGCTTCCGCGGTGCGGTCTCCGGCGAAATAGGGCTCCAATTCCTCCGAGAGGATCTGCGATACCATGTTGTCCTGCACGGTGGAGAGGACCGCGTTGCGGATGAGGTCACGGAAGGCTTCAAGCTCTTCGTCGGTGAGGACGGCTTCGCGGATTTGCCTGCTGTTTTCAGATGGTGGATTGGCAGGTCGCTCCGTATAACGGCTGTGCGGCTTAATATTGATGTTGCCGATTTCCTCCACGGTGTAGTAATAATACCGTGCTTCCGTAGCCTTCAAAAGCGCGGATTCCGTGAGTGGAAATTGATATTGCAGATTGGTGCTTCCGCATTGTACGGCATCGGATACATAATACGCTAAAAATGCCGTTGCGCCGATGGGATTGGATGCGTTGGCGGGCATACTTATACTGGCGGATGCATATCCGTAAGCGCAGCTTGTGCTGTTTGCGGTCGGAAAACCGATGAGGTGGGACGGTATTTCGTTGTACAGAAGCTTATAGGAAGCGAGAAAACGACTGTCGATCAACGAACAGCGTACATATTGCAGCCGGTCTGCCGCGATTGCTTCGAGAAAAGCATCACTGCTGATATTCAGATAGACCTGTCTGTCGGTGGATGTAGAGTAGGTAAGCGTTCCGTACTTTTGCGAGATCGTACCGTTCACCGCCTTACTGAGCTTGAGAAAGTCTACAAAAGCCGGGCTGTTCAAGGATGCGTTTGCGTCCTGCACGAGAGACAAAGCATATACCTGCATGAGCGGATACCGGATGTTATCACTGCACAGAACGGTATCTGTATCACACAGCGTAGTCGCTTCCCGGATCGCCTCCAGGGAACCTTCCCGTTCAGACGGTGCGGAAAGACAGGTATACTGTAATCCGAGAGGAACGCCGTATATGGCTCCGGTACGGGTGAATGCCGCGCGTATGGAGGGAAGCAGACCATCACACAAAGGAGATAAATCACCAAGGGAGCCGTTGTTCGCAAAAGTACTGTACAGCTCCGCGCAAAAATAGCTGTCAAAGACATACAGATCGTATGAAACACCGTCCAGAAGATCCTTGCGGAATTGTTCGATGGCTCCGGTGTCATCCCAACGAAGTCCATAGGTGTTGTAATTTACGATTTCCGCACGGTATGGCGTATCGGAGGTATTGAACTGCTGTATGATACTGCGAAATGCGTCTGAAGCGCCGTCTCTTCCCAGGCACGCGATCCGTATCGGGATCTTCTCCTCCCCAAGGGCGGGGGTAAGGATGTAGTTGTGCATCGTATTCCCAATGGGATCGCGGTACCGGATGAAAAAGGCATCCGGAGACAGCACAAGAAGCATTTCGATATGAGACCACAGCAGGTTGGAGTTGTCAAAATGGCAGAGCAGCGTGCGCTCCTTTCCGGATATGCCATAAATGCCATCGCTGTCCGCAAGATAATATTCGTATCCATCCCCCACATAATAGGATGCGTTGTCTGTTTCGGCGGATACAGCTTCCTCTGTGCATGTGCCTGTAGGTACGTCAAGCCGGTAGAGAAAATTGCCCTGTATATATACGGTGTCCCCCTGTTTGCCGGGCAGAACGCGTATCGATTCCGGTATATTCTCCAGGGCGATTTCCCGCACAGGTTCCAGCGTATCGGAGAATATCGATACCATCTCATCCTGTTGAAGAAGTACCATGTCGTTGGCTGTATACAGAAAAGAGAAACCATTCACCCGCTTCGCAAGCTCGCAACGATGCAAAATGGTTCCCGAATCGGTGAACAGCAAAAGCGTCCCATAGCCTTCCGTGTCGGCTGCCAACCCAAGAAAGTCACCGTTGTCAAGAAGGAGAGCCTGCCGCAGGGACAAGCTCTCCTCGTGAAGGGACGGAACGGCAATCGTTTCCCGATACGTACCATCCAGAGAAAACCGATACAGATACATTTCCTGAATCCAGTCAAACAGATACAGCGAATCGCCGTAGACAAACGGCTGATACGACGACACATCCGTCTGCATCTCCGGCGCGGACAGCGGTGCGGCAGAGTAGACGTTGGTGAGCGTGTGTGTTTCTGGGTTTCCGGACGTGCCGCTGTGACAGCCGCATACGATCAGCTGGAAAAGAATTATAGTCAGGATAAAGGTGTATTTTTTCATCATTTTCTCCTTGTCCGCTGCGTTTCCTGCCGCCCGCTGCATGTCATTCCGCCAAATAGATCCCCACGCGTTTCTCGATGATCTCCGCTGTGGCTTCCGCGGTGCGGTCTCCGGCGAAATAGGGCTCCAATTCCTCCGAGAGGATCTGCGACACCATGTCGTCCTGCCCGGTGGAGAGGACAGCACCCCGAATGAGGTCGCGGAAGGCTTCAAGCTCCTCGTCGGTGAGGACGGCTTCGCGATAGATGTCGGGAAATTCTTCAGAGCGCGGGTTGGAGGGGCGGCTCACATAGTAGGAATGTGGTATGATCTGTGAGGTGTTTGCATTTATTTTATAGTAATAATAGTGTGCCTCCGTAGCCTTGGCAAGACCGGTTTCGGTTATGGGAAACTGTGTGTGCAGAAGCATCGGACTGGTCTGCACGGCATCGGAAAGATAATACCGGAGAAATTCCTTTGCGCCGTCTATATTCCCGCCTGCCGATGCGCTCAGGGTGACGGAAACTCTCCCGAACAGGGCTTCCCTCCCATCCGCGACAGGCATACCGACAAGATGCGCCGGAACGTCTCCATACAGAATCTTATAGGTTCCGATCATGTCCGGTACCGTAACGGGTACCTGAACATAGGACAGCAAATCCTCCTCAACGGCGTAAAAAAAAGAGTCCGAGGTATATCTGTAAGCGGAGTAGTTGTCGTAAATCTCACACCCCAGATAGCCGTATTTTTGATTGTCGCAATAGGGAATGCTTGCTTTTGCGAGCTCCAGAATCTTCATGAATTCCGGTGTACCCAACACAAGGGTGTCATTTTGCGTCAGGGAACACACGTAGGTTTGCGTAAGCTCATTTGCGATGTCTGTGAAAGCGAGCAGGTGCGTATCGTTTGCGTTTTGCAGGGCTTTTTCCATATCGGCTATGGTTCCGTTTCTGTGCGTCGGCGCGGCGTAAAATTCATATGTCACGCCAAACGGCAGACCGAATACGGCTTCCCTGGTATTGTAGGCGTTCAGGGCGGACGGAAGAATGTTTTCATCGAGGATTTCCGAAAGGTCAGCGAAGGAACCGTTCTTTTCCATGGACGAATACAACTGACCACCGCCGTAGGTATGCCCGGTTGCGTATAAATCAAACTGTTCTCCGGCAAGCTGATCCTTACGCAGCCTTTCCGTATCCACAGCACCAATGGAGCCGTAATTTACGATTTCCATAAAGTATTCCGTTTCGGAGGTGTTAAAGGATTGCACGATGGTGCGCAGTGTTTCCAGATTGTACGCAGTACCTGCCGCCCATGCCAGACGCAGAACGGCGTACTCTGCGCTCTCACCTGCAAAGGTCAGCCATACATACGAATACGTGTTTTGCACCGTGTCGTGATACCGTGTGAGAAACACCTCCGGAGACAGAGCATACAGCGTATCGATGCTGTGGTAAGACAGATTGGAGGAGGAAAATCTGCACAGGAGCGTTTTTTCGTCCCCGCTCATGCCAAATATTCCCTCATCGTCCGCGAAATACCAGTCATAGCCGTAGCCGGGATACG
>USGH01000166.1 GCA_900554225.1 uncultured Eubacteriales bacterium
TTTGCCGTTTCGCCTCCTCCAGCTGATCGAACACATACTGGCTTGTGATCTTGGCACCGGAGAGCATTTCCTCTGCCTTTTTCCGGATCTTCTCCGCCTCTTTCTCCGCATTGCCGACCTTCTCCGCCAGCTCTTTTTCGGCTTTCGCCTTATATGCTTCAAATTCCGTGCGCAGCCGCTCTGCTTCCCGCCGCTCCTCATCGAGCGCATGACGGCTTGCCTCCAGCTTTTCGATCACGCTCTCAAAATTCCGGTTTCCGCTGTCCACAAAGGTCTGTGCGCGACGAACGAGTACCGGCGAAAGACCGAGCTTTTCCGAGATCGCAAAGGCGTTGGATTTGCCGGGGGTGCCGATGATGAGACGATAGGTCGGCTTGAGCGTTTCCACATCGAATTCACAGGACGCGTTGCAGACGTTTTCCGTTTCGATGGCGTAGGCCTTCAATTCCGCGTAATGCGTGGTCGCCGCACAGAGCGCACCGGTCAGGCGGACTTCCTCCAGAATGGACATGGCAAGTGCCGCGCCTTCCACCGGATCCGTTCCCGCCCCCAGCTCATCGAACAGCACAAGAGAGTGCTCCGTCATTTTTTCGACGATCTTGACGATCCCCTTCATGTGCGATGAGAAGGTCGAGAGGGACTGTTCGATGCTCTGTTCATCGCCGATGTCGGAGAACACCTCGTCAAAGATGCACAGCCGGGACGGTTCCTCCGCCGGAATATGGAGCCCCGCCTGATTCATGAGCGCAAAGAGTCCGATCGTCTTGAGCGTAACCGTCTTGCCGCCCGTATTCGGACCGGTAATGACGATCATCTGCCGTCCCTCCCCCATCGAAAGCGAAATGGGTACGACCTTCTTTTTATCGAGGAGCGGGTGGCGTGCCTTGCGCAGATCGATCTCTTTTTTTTCAGAAATCACCGCGGGAGAAGCGTCCATGCGATAGGACAATTCCGCACAGGCAAAGATGAGGGCAAGCTCGTTGATGTTAAGATAATTCAGTACCATCGCCTGTCCGGATACCGCCACACCCGCCGACAGATCGCGTAAGATCCGCTCGATTTCGTGTGCTTCCCGGCTTTCCAGTGTGCGCAGCTCGTTATTCGCCTCCACGACCGCCATCGGTTCGATGAATAAGGTGGCACCGGACTGAGAGGTATCGTGGATCAGTCCCTTGACCTCGCCGCGATATTCCGCCTTTACCGGGATCACATACCGTCCGCCGCGCTGGGTGACGATATTTTCCTGTAAATATTTGGAAGTACCGGAGACGTATTTTTGCAGGATGTCCTGGATCTTGTTGTTCGTCTGCCGGATCTTGCGCCGGATTTCTCCGAGCTCCGGACTCGCTTCATCCGCCACAAAATCCTCCGCGACAATGGCACGGGTGATCTTTTCCTCGAGCAGCCGATTCGGGAGCAGTCTGCCGAAAATCTCATTGAGAGAGGTCTCCGGCGTATGGTCTCCACGGATATAGTCGGTAAGCGTCCGGGCGGTACGAAGAACGGCGGCACAGTCGAGCAGCTCCCGCATGGAGAGCATCGCGTCCTTTTCCGCACGCTCAACGGATGCACGGATGTCGCGCACATTTCCGAATGACGGCTGTCCCTTGATACCGACCAGCTTTTTCGCATCGGTGGTTCTCTGCTGGCGGACGCGCACCTTATCGATATCCGCAGTGGGCGTCAATTGGAGTGCGAGCTCCCGTGCGCCGTCGGTTTGCGCGTATTCCGCGAGCATTTCTCTGATTTTTTGAAATTCCAGTATATATAATGCTTTTTCGTTCATTGTCATTCTTCCCTTCACGAGATATATGGTTTCCCATGCAGCCATGATGGGTGGCTCAGGATGCTCTGCATCATTTGCGTTTTACGCTGAAACACCTGAATGCATTTCTTCAACGCAAAAAACAACATTCCATCCGCATTCTCCTGATCATACGATCGGATCCTTCAGCTTTTTATAGAAATCAAGCGATGGAAAGCTGTGCTCGAGATGGTTGAGCAAGTACCGTTCACACGCAACGTTCAATACCGTCTTGTCCGCCTCTTCTGTAATACGGAAGGAAAACAGCTTTTTCATCGGCGCCACAGCAATATAGTACATGGCACGGCGCACGGATGGCGATATGCGTATGTGGATCTTCGCCGTCGTGTCGTCCATGGCGTATCCGGCGGAATGAACGTATTCCTCCTGACAGGTCTTGCAGAAGAGTCTCCCGTTCATCACGTCCAGGTACATCGGCTCGTCCGCCTTTCCCTCGTGGCAGCCGGCACAGAGAAGCAGATCCGGCTGAAATCCCGCATGGCATACAGCACGGAATTCATACGCCGCTTTGACCCGCTCCGGCGGAATGTCGTCCCGGTCGGATAAGGCGTACAGGGCGTTTAAGGTCATTTGCATCAGTTCCGGATCGGCTACATCCGGCATGGCAAGATCGTCCGCAATGGCGCACAGGTAGGTTGCCAGTGCCAGCCGCTCCACATCAAACCGGATCCCCATGAAATTCTCAATATACGTAATGTCGTTGACGTAATAGCACTGCTTTGGTTTACGCAGGGAGAAGGTGGCATAGGTGAACATCTGAGACGCGGCGGCGTTCCGGTTGTTCAGGCGGCGTACATCCTTCCCGCTGACGGATAGTTTTCCACGATCCGCCGTGAGCAGCGTGATCATCTCATCCGCCTCACCGAATTTTGCCTCCCGGATCACAAGCCCGTCCACTTCCATCAGTTCCATTGCGTATTGTCCTCTGTCCTACTCACAGTTCCTTTTTATCGTATCCGAAATTTTGCAGGCTGAAATCGCTGTCGCGCCAATTCTCCTTGACCTTGACCCACAGATTCAGGTATACCTGCACACCAAAGAAGGCTTCCATATCCGCTCTGGCGTAGCTGCCGATCCGTTTCAGGGTCTCGCCGTTTTTTCCGACGATGATCCCCTTGTGTGACTGCTTTTCACAGAAGATCTCCGCCCGGATCCGCAGCATCTTTGTATCCTCCGTAAATTCCTCGATCACCACAGCCGTACCGTGCGGTACTTCGTCGGACAGCACACGGAGCAACTTTTCCCGAATGATCTCCGCTGCGATCTGTCTCTCCGGCTGATCGGTGAGCGTGTCCTCGTCGAACATCCACTCGCCCTCCGTGAGAAACTGCGCCGCTTCCGTCAGCACCTCATCCACGTTCTTGCCGTTTTCCGCACAGGTCGGCACCACAGCTGCAAAATCAAAGAGCGCGGCGTATTCTGAGATCGTTTCGGCAAGCCGTTCCCGGTTGATGAGGTCGATCTTGTTGAGCACCAGCATCGCCGGCAAGCCGCTTTTGGCAATCTGCTCGATCAGTCGTTTTTCGATGTCGCCTGCCGGGTGACCTGCGTCTGCAATGAGGATCACGGCATCCGCAGAGCTGACCGAGGAACGGACAGACTTCATCATGTAGTCGCCGAGCCGGTTCTTCGCCTTGTGTACGCCCGGCGTATCGAGAAACACATACTGTGCCTCGTCTTTGGTCAGCACTCCGAGAATCCGGTTGCGCGTGGTCTGCGGCTTAGACGACACAATGGCAATCTTTTCGCCGAGCAGATGGTTCATCAGTGTGGATTTGCCGACATTCGGTCTGCCGACAATCGCGATCGTTGCTGTTTTCTTCATATTTTTATTTTCCCGGTCGATGCGTTTCCCACATGCAGCCGGAATATTTCCTTTCTCTATATCTTTACCTGTCCGGTTTCTCTGTCCGGATCGCTTTACGCTTTTGTCTCTTCGCGCTTCAGACCAAGAATTTCCATGATTTCACGCTGTCTGCGGAACATATCCGCTTCCTCCGCCAGTGAGGTTTCGTGATCATAGCCAAGCAAATGCAGCACAGAATGGACAGTCAAAAACGCCGTTTCCCGTTCGAAGCTGTGTCCATACTCCTTTGCCTGTTCCCCGGCGCGCTCCAGCGACAGCACAATATCCCCAAGCTCCGCCGCCATATCTTCCTCCGGTACATCGCCATCGCGCATGGTGTACATCGGGAATGAAAGCACATCCGTCGCACTGTCCTTGTGGCGATATTCGTTGTTGAGCGCACGGATCCCCTCGTTGTCCGTAAACGTGATCGAGAGAATGGTGTCCTTTGTGAAATGCTCATAGGCAAGTGCCGCTTTTGCCGCCTTCCTGATCCGGTGTCGGAGAAGCCAGCCCGCCTTATATTTTGTCTGTTCGTTTGACCAGTACACTGTCAGTTTCATGTTTCGTCCTTATCTGCACGTTGTTTTTCGCGTAGTATCTATATGGTGTGGGTATTTATCGTTCGTCCCGTTTCGCTTTTGCAGGACGGAATTTCGTTCTCGAACGTTCCGCCGCGCGCATCTGCTGTTCCTTTTCATACTTATCATAGGCCACGATGATCCGCTGTACCAGGCGGTGACGCACGACATCCCGCTCCGTGAACCGATGGATCGCAATGTCGTCGATATTTCCAAGAATCTGCACCGCTGCTGCCAGCCCACTCTTTTTTCCGAATGGCAGATCCGTTTGCGTCAGGTCTCCGGTCACAACAATCCGGGAGCCGTTGCCGAGTCTGGTCAAAAACATCTTCATCTGTTCCGGCGTGGTGTTCTGTGCTTCATCCAGAATAATGAAGGAGTCGTCGAGGGTACGACCGCGCATATAGGCAAGCGGAGCGATCTCGATGGTCATTTTTTCGATCATCCGCGCACAGTTTTCCGGTCCGAGCATCTCGTAGAGCGCGTCGTACAACGGGCGAAGATAGGGATCGATCTTACTCTGTAAATCCCCCGGTAAAAATCCGAGCCGTTCGCCCGCTTCCACCGCAGGTCTGGTCAAGATGATACGGCTGACCTCGTGGTTTTTGAGTGCCTTGACCGCCATTGCCACCGCAAGATACGTTTTGCCCGTTCCCGCCGGTCCAATGCCAAGCACTACCGTATTTTTGCGAATCGCTTCTACATACCGCTTCTGTCCGAGCGTCTTTGCCTTAATCGGTTTTCCGCGCACGGTCACAAGGAAACAGTCCTCATCGAAGGTGCCAAGCTCCTCCAGTCTGCCGTCGTCCGCCATGCCAATGATGTAATCGACATTCTGATCGGTGATCTCGTCGCCAAGCGTGCAGATCCGCTTCAGGTACTGAATACAATCCGCCGCCTTCTGCACACCAGCCTCCGCGCCGTCTACGAGAATGGTATCGCCCTCCCCGTTATCGCCTGTGTTGGCAATCCGGACGGAAAACGCCTCCTCCAGGCGGCTGATGTTTTTATCGTAGCTGCCGAATATTTTCGCGGTCATCTCCGCGTTTGGTATCTCTATCTTTTTTTGCATATATTCCTCTGCTCTGTTTCAGGCGAACGATTTTCTGCGTATTGACATACATTGGGAGCGCAGCCGCTCTTTGGCACCCTACGGTACTGTGGTATCTGTCTGCGATACGTCCCGGAATTCCGCCGTTTTCGCGATGTCCTTTTCGCAGTACAGGAGACAATCCAGACGGTATGTATCCTCCGTCGCGGTGATCGTGACCGTTTGACTGACCAGCTCTCCGTCTGCCGTCGCCATTTCGATCTGCCGCCGCAGCTCCGCCATTGCCTCGTCCGCCGCTTTTTGTATATCCACCGTTTCTGTCACCGTTTCGTATTCCCGGTACATGGTTCGCGTGATCCACACCGGAATGGCATAGCGGTTCCATAGGCATACTTCTTCCATCGTACTTATTGTATCACAACTGGTATAGGGATTTCCAGTGGTTTTGAAAAGATTTATCTCTTTTTTGAAAATTTTCAGAGAAATATCTGTCCTGATCCTGCCGGTGTATCGTTTTACCTCCCGTTCCCGCGCAATTTCCACAGACAACGGACACGCGACCCTGGCAAGCACCCGCCCTCTCGCATAGGTCAGTCGATACTGGTTTTCGTGGCGCATCTGACACACCCCGCTGATCAGCACCTCCCCGGGCAGAACGACATCCCCGATCTGCACCGCCGCTTCTCCGTCGAATACCTCCGCGAGCACGATCTCCCCTCCCGCAGCTGCCACAACATTGGCATACACACCGGAGCGACCTCCGTCATGCTTTTGCGGCGGTCTTTTCGATTCCCGTACCTGCACCTCGGCAACCGTCCCGTTCTGATATACCGAC
>USGH01000167.1 GCA_900554225.1 uncultured Eubacteriales bacterium
ATTGGCGCGCACATGAACCTGCACAAACAAAATTCATATTCCCTTTTCACAAAAGTTTTTGCCAGGCTTTTTTCAAAAAGCCGCGTTCCCCCCGTTCCCCACGTAACCCCACGATCCCCGCGTTAGTCCTGCAAAAACTCCTCGAATTTCGCGATGTTCGATTCGATCTGCGGCTGGTACCTTTCCACAAGCGACGCGATCTGGTTGTCGCCGTTGAAGAGCTTGTTCGCGATGTCGTCGCGCAGACTGCCGACCCAGTTGAAGATCATGCCGAGATCCACACCGCGGTTTTCGCGCATGATCTCCAGCATCTCGATGGAGTTCTCGTTGCGCAGCCCCTTGTGCTCCACCACGTTCTGGTAGTACACCGGGATCACCGTTTCATAGCTGTCGTGCGTCAGAACCTCCGCGATCGTCGCCGTCTGCGATACCTTCGTGTTCGTCGTCGGGATCGTCATGTAGAAAAGCTGGAATACCAGATTCGTTTCGTAATTTTCTGCGCCTCGTCGTATTTCGGGAACGGCACGATGCCAAAGGTGTCCTCCATGTCGCGCATCAGGAGGGACGCCTTCAGCTCCGCCGTCATGAACAGACTCCGGCGCGTCGTGAAGGCATATACATAACCGCCCGCGTCTGCGTCAAAATCCGTCGTGGACGCTTTGAGGGTGTTTCCGTTTTTGCCGTCCAAAAGGATCGCCAGCTTGTCGATCACGGAATAGAACCGGTCGGATTCCAGAGAGAAGCGGATCGAGCCGTCCTGCTCCACGGTCGTTGTGCGAATGTCGGCACTGAAATAGAACTTCTCCGGCGCGTTGGTGTGTGCGGATATGCCCCAGACCGCCTTGCCGTCCTTATTCCACTTGAATTTCTCGTCCCCGTTCAGATTGGCGACTGCCGTACAGTATTCCGTCAGACGGTCGATGGTCCATTTTCCCTCGCGCACAAGGTCATACGGCAGCTCCAGCTTGTGATCCTCCATCATGTTCTCGTTGAAGAAAAGGCACCACATGGAGTCAAACGCCATCAGATTTGCCGCGCCCGAGACGAAATACAGCTTGCCAGCCAGCGTGGCGGTCTCTATGATGGCCTGATCCCACCACGTTTCCGTGAGCTGCAATTCCGGGATCGTGCTCAGATCCATCAGATAGCCCTGCGTGATGAGAGACGTGTCCTGGTTGATCGGCAGATACATCACGTCGTATGCGTCCTCGCCTGCCAGAATGGTCTGCTCTGCCAGATCCGTGATCCGCGTGATCGTGTTTCCCGCGTCGTTCTCCAGACACTTCTCCACGATCTTGCAGTTCAGCGCATCCTCCACGCCGCGATTCCGGTTGTATACCGCGTCGTTCAGCGGCTCACCGGTCAGCTCGTCCACGTCAATGCGGATGAACATATCCCATAGCTGATCGAGATTGAGGATCCGAAATTCCCCGCCCTCGTAATTAACATCCGGATATTGCCAGCCCGCCTCCGTCTCTGTCTCCGTGACCGAATCCGCAGACACTGCCGCGCTGTCTTTCCCCGTGTCCACCGTATCACCGCCGGAGCAGCCCGTAAACAGCATCGCCGTCAGCAGCAGGATCCCCGCACGGCGCAAACAGTCCTTATTCATAAAAAATCCTCCGCTACAACTGTAGTTATTGTGCGATACTACACAAATTGATACGTTCAGTATACCATACAGGCGGCGCATTGTCAAGGAATATTGGGAAAATACACAAAAAAGCGCACAGCAAGCAACGCCTGTTGCACATCATTCCACCATAAGCGACCGTTCCCCCGTCCCCCTGCGCCGCACTCTTGACAAATCGGAAAAAATGCGGTATAATATCCCTACCAAGTTGATAGAGATTCGAATGCTGTGAGGTGATCGACGGATGGAAAATGAGATGTATTCCCGGACAATACGGCTGATCGGGCAAGCGGGGTTTGACAGGCTGCGGCGGGCGCACGTTTGCCTGTTTGGGGTCGGCGGCGTGGGCGGGGCTTGCGCGGAGGCGTTGGTTCGTGCCGGCATCGGAAAGCTCACCCTTGTGGATCCCGACACCGTCGCCGTGTCCAATCTGAACCGGCAGCTCGTCGCCACGCAGGAAACGCTCGGTCTGCCCAAAACCGAAGCCGCCGCCATCCGCCTCCACAGCATCGACCCCGACTGCACCATCCTCGAACGGCGCACGTTTTATCTGCCGGAGAACGCCGCCGATTTCGATTTCGCCCAGTACGATTACGTTCTCGACGCCATCGATACCGTCAGCGCAAAGCTGTCCATCATCGAGGAGTGCAAAAAGGTCGGCACCCCCGTCCTCTGCGCCATGGGCACCGGCAACAAGCTGACCGCGGAGGGACTGGCCGTCACCTACATCGAAAAGACACACACCTGCCCGCTCGCCGCCGTCATGCGCAGAGAGCTGAAAAAACGCGGCATCCCGCGGTTCATGGTCGTCTATTCCCCCGTCCCGCCCATCAAGCCTGCCCCCGATCCTACCGCCGGAAAAAAGCAGCCCCCTGCGTCCATCTCCTTTGTCCCGCCCGTCTGCGGCTATCTCATGGCGGGAGAGGTCGTCCGGGATCTGCTGCGCGAAACGGAAACGGAAAACGAAGGAAGTGATCGGTTATGATGGTCTCCACCAAGGGACGGTATGCCCTGCGCGTCATGCTCGACATCGCGGAGCACAAAAACGAGGGATACCTCTCCCTCAACGATATCGCGACCCGGCAGGAGGTCTCCATGAAGTACCTCGAAGCCATCGTCGCCTCCCTCTGCCGCGCGGGTCTGCTCGAAAGCAAGCGCGGAAAGGCCGGCGGCTATGCCCTCACCAGATCCCCCGCAAACTATACCATCGGCGAGATCATCAAGGCGGCGGAGGGCGGACTCTCCCCGGTTGCCTGCCCGGAATGCGACGGGGAAACGTGCAGCCGCGCTCCCCACTGCCAGACCCTGCCCGTATGGCGCAATCTCGACCGGATCATCGACGAATATCTGGAGGGGATCACTCTGGCGGATCTGGTGGACGGAAACGTGGAATGAGCGGGAACACAATCGAAAAGGAGCCATGGACACGGGATTTGCCCCGCCGTCCGGCTCCTTTTGTTTTACGATTGTTTCATGGACCGCAGCGTTTCCGGCGCGCGTCTTTTTACTTCAGCATCCCCGCGAGGATCTCGCCTGCCGCTGCCAGTGCGTCCGGGATCTTGTCGAGGTCGCGTCCGCCGGAGGTTGCGCTGTCGGGCCGTCCGCCGCCCTTGCCGCCTGTGATCGCGGATACCGCTTTCAGGAGGTTGCCCGCGTGCGCACCGTGCGCTACCGCTTCCTTGCCGCAGGCGGAGACAAAATTCAGCTTGCCGCCGTTTTCCACCGCAAATACCGCTACCGCGTCCGGTGCCTTGTCGCGCAGCGCGTCACAGAGACTCCGCACCGCATCCAGTGCCGTTTCGCCGAGATCTGCCGTGATGAGCCGTACCGCGCCGACCGTCTTTGCTTCCGCAAGGAGCGTATCGAGCTTCCCGGCGGCGAGCTTGCCGTTCAGAGCGTCGATCTCCCGCTTTGCCGCAAACAGTTCCGCCGTCAGAGCTTCCGCGCGATGCGCCATGTCCGTGGGGTTCTGCGCCTTCAGTGCCTTTGCGGTGTCTGTGATCAGCGCGTCCTTTTCCGCGATCAGACCGAGCACGCCCAGTCCCGTCACGCCCTCGATACGACGCACACCTGCCGCCACAGAGGATTCCGAGAGGATCTTGAACAGCCCGATTTTCGCCGTGTTGTCGCAGTGTGTACCGCCGCACAGCTCCGTGGAGAAATCGCCCATCTTCACCATGCGCACGACCTTGCCGTACTTCTCGCCGAACAGTGCCATCGCACCCTCCGCACGCGCCGTCTCCATATCCGTTTCCTTTGTCACGATCGGCTGACCCGCCAGGATCTCCCGGTTCACGAGTGCTTCCACCGCGGACAGCTCCTCATGCGTCAATGCCGCGAAATGCGAGAAGTCAAACCGCACGCGCTCCGCCGTCACCAGCTGACCTGCCTGCTCCACGTGCGTACCGAGTACCTTGCGCAGTGCCGCCTGCAAAAGGTGCGCCGTCGAATGGTTGCGCATGATGGCATGACGTCTTTCCACGTCCACCGCAGCCGTCACCACGTCGCCGACCTGCAAAAGACCGTCCACCATCACGCATTCGTGCAGATAGATGCCGTCCGTTTTCTTTGTATCCGTCACGTTGACCACTGTCTTGCCGTCCGTGATCGTACCCGTGTCGCCGACCTGACCGCCCGATTCGCCGTAGAACGGGGTGGCGTTCAGGACGAGCGTAAATTCGCCCTCCGTGATCTCCTCCACGCTGCCGTCCTCGGTCAGGATCGCAAGGATCTTCGCGTCGCCGGAGGTGGAGCCGTAGCCCGTGAAATCCGTCGCCGGGATCGCGGACAGTGCGGTCTTATCGGTGCTTGCCCAGCCGGAAATGTTTGCGCGCGCCTGTCTTGCACGGTTGCGCTGTTCCTTCATCAGTGCGTTGAAGCGGTCGTCGTCGAGGGACAGTCCCGCTTCCTCCGCGATCTCCCGCGTCAGATCGATCGGGAAGCCGAAGGTGTCGTACAGCCGGAACGAATCGTCGCCGGAGAGGGTCGTTTTGCCCGCCTTTTTCGCGTCGTCCACGAGGGTATTCAGCATATCCAGCCCCGCGTCGATGGTGGCGTTGAAGCGATCCTCCTCCATGGACATGACCTTCTTGATGTAGTCCGCCTTTTCGCCCAGCTCCGGATAGCCCGCCACGTTTTCGCGGATCACCACGTCGCAGACCTCGGTCAGAAATTCGCGGTCGATGCCGAGCAGCTTGCCGTTGCGTACCGCGCGCCGCAGGAGTCTCCGCAGCACGTAGCCGCGCCCTTCATTGGACGGATTCACGCCGTCGGAGATCATGAACGTGGAGCCGCGCACGTGGTCGGTGATGACGCGGATGGAAATATCGTCCTTTGCGTTCTCGCCGTACTTCTTGCCGGAGATTTCCACGACCTTGTCGAGGATCCTGCGCACGCCGTCCACCTCGAACATATTGTCCACGCCCTGCATCACACACGCCAGCCGTTCCAGACCCATGCCGGTGTCGATGTTCTTATGCTCCAGCTCCGTATAGGTGCCGTCGCCCATGTTGTTGAACTGGGAGAAGACGTTGTTCCAGATCTCCATGAAGCGGTCGCAGTCGCAGCCGGGTCCGCAGTCGGGAGAGCCGCAGCCGTACTTTTCGCCGCGGTCAAAATAGATCTCGGAGCAGGGTCCGCACGGTCCGGTGCCGTGTTCCCAGAAGTTGTCCTCCTTGCCGAGCCGGGTCACGTGATCCGCCGGAACGCCGATCTCCTTCGTCCAGATATCAAACGCCTCGTTGTCCTCCACGTAGATGGAGGGGTAGAGCCGCTCTGCCGGGATCTTCAGCACATCGGTGAGAAATTCCCACGACCACGCGATCGCCTCATGCTTGAAGTAGTCGCCGAAGGAGAAGTTGCCGAGCATTTCAAAAAACGTGCCGTGGCGCGCGGTATGCCCAACGCGTTCGAGGTCAGGGGTGCGGATACACTTCTGGCAGGTGGTGACTCTATGGCGCGGCGGTTCGACCTCTCCGGTGAAGTATTTCTTCATAGGTGCCATGCCGGAATTGATGAGGAGCAGAGACTTGTCCCCCTGCGGTACAAGCGGGAAAGAGGGGAGCCGCAGATGCCCCTTGGATTCAAAGAACGAGAGATATTTCTCCCGCAGATCATTGACGCTGGTCCATTCCATATGGGTGGATCTCCTTTACTGCATAGAATTATTCCATAATACTATATTATAGCATTCGCTATGGGGGAAGTCAAGGTTTTTTTCGGTTTTCTTGCCGGATGGCGGGACTTGTCCCGCGCCCTTATATTTTCGACTTGCAGTCACGTATGGCGCGGCAGGTACCGAGGACGCCCTGGCATCCGGTACCGCGCCGCGCGGCTTCGGTTGTACTTGCAGTACAGGCTACTTATGACTTGCAGTCGGTTTATTTCTTTTGCCTATCTGACTTGCAGTCTGCTTATCAAACTGCGTTTGCTGATTTCCTATGCTTTTTATAAGGAAACTGCGTTTGGCTTAGATTGATTATTCTGGCT
>USGH01000168.1 GCA_900554225.1 uncultured Eubacteriales bacterium
AGCCAGCTCACGGTATCGGTAGCCGGTGTAGTCGGTGCCTATCTGACGGAGCTGCTGCAGGGGATACTATAACAAAACCACACGAACTCTCTCCGCGCGGACAGCTGCCGCACTTTTTGTCCCACTTTGTACAATCGCGAAAATTTCCAAAAAATCTTTCCAAAACCTATTGACAAACCGGGACAAGTGTGGTATCATATATGAGCGTTCAGAAAGAGCGTGTGCGCCCTTAGCTCAGCGGATAGAGTGCCCGGCTACGAACCGGTAGGTCGTAGGTTCGAATCCTATAGGGCGCGCCAAAATACGAGATGTCGATACGATGTCTCGTATTTTTTTGCTTTTTCCACAGTGCATGGATTCCCTGCCTCGCCTATGCGCGTAGAACAGGCAGGCAATGCAAGCAGAGGGAGGATTCGCTCTGCTTTTCCAAAATAGGCAATATGTGTACCGTTCCAGGCAGCGATCCGCCGGCAATTCCATCCGCACCCGCATCCGTCTCCCGCCACACCAATGTCCGTCTTCCAGAAACCGTTCTGTCCGGACACCGGTCCGTGCGGTTTTTTTGAATTTATTGTAGCTTTTCCCCACAATCGATTGCAATTTGCGCCGGGATATGCTATACTTGCGGTAGATCAATCTGTAAAGGAGCACCCCTGCGGCAGGCAGTGCCATACACGCGCCGCAGCGGTAAATATTCTCCTATGAATCTGCATATCGGCATCCAGAACGAAGCGTATAAGCTCACCTGCGGCACGGACATTCTCTCACGGCGCGCGCAAATCAACGGTTTTCCGCAGGAGATCTCCCTCTCGGCAGCCCAAAACGACACCGCCGCATTTGAGATTGTTTTCTACGGCGACTGCGATTTTCTGCTCACGACCGGACGCGGCTATCGCATTGCGCAGGACTGGTCTCTCCCGACGGTGCGTGTGGCAATCCATGCTCTGACCGACGGCGTATCCTATCCGGCGACCGTGCAGCGGATCGACCAACACATCGACGACGACAACAGAACCCGTGCGGACGCACTCCTCACCTCCGACAGCTTTATCCTGAAACGTGACGCGACCCACTCTCTCTGGGCGGAAATCCGTCTGCCGGAGGACGCACACCCCGGAAATTGCGACTATGCCGTGACCTTCTATCAGTCCATGCGCAGCACCGATGAAACCGTCCTTGCCGAAGTGACCGCCCATGTAGAGATTCTGCCCTACCGGATGCCCACACCGCAGGAGTACCGCTTCCATCTCGATCTGTGGCAGCATTCCTCCAATCTCTCGCGCAAGCATGAGGTGCCGCTCTGGTCGGACGCGCATTTTGCCGTACTCGAAAACTATGTCCGCTCTCTCGGAGAACTCGGGCAGAAGGCGGCGACCATTGTGGCAAGCGATATTCCGTGGCAGGGACAGGGCTGTGTCAACGAGGAACGGCGCGGCGCGGATGACTACCAATACAACATACACTCGGTCTCAAAGGACAATTCCGGCGTGTTCCATTACGACTATACCGCCATGCAGCGTTACATCGATCTGTGCGCGAAATACGGTATCGACCGCGAGATCTCCGTCTATGGGCTTTGCAACGTATGGGCACTTGCCGGAGAGGACGTCGCGCCCGATTATCCCGATGGGGTCCGCGTTTCCTACATCGACGAGGCGGACGGCTGCCGGCACTTTCTCCATTCCGCCGCGGAAATCGACGACTACATCCGCTCCCTGTACGAATATTTCCGCGAGACCGGACAGCTGGACAAGGTGCGTCTTGCCGCGGATGAACCGGGAGATGTGGAAAAATACCGCCGGATCCTTTCGCATATCTTTGCCATCGCGCCCGGATTCCACTGCAAGGCGGCGATCAACCACGCGGAGTTCATCGGCGAATTCGGCGAAGAGGTGTACGATTTCGCGCCGTACATCGACTGTGTGCTGGCGGAGTACGATAAGCTGCTCCACTATAAGGCGACAATGCGGGGCAAGCGGTTCCTCTGGTACGTCTGCTGCGGTCCCGAATTTCCGAACACCTTTCTGCGCAGCTCTCTCGCGGAATCCTACCTCATCGGGGTCATCACCTCCTTTGCCGGACTGGACGGATTTCTGCGCTGGAATTACACGGTGTTCAATGACGATCCACGCGCCGACATCCGCTACTACATCTTCCCTGCCGGCGACACGAATTTCGTCTATCCCGCAAAGAACGGCGCACCGCTGCTGACCCTCCGCTACAAGGCTCTGCGCCGCGGGATTGAGCTGTATGAGCTTCTGGAACGCGCGAAGGAGACTGCACCGGATGCGGCACAGGCGGCGTTCGACACGCTGCTCCATACGGAAAAATGGGGAGATCCCACGGCACTGCGCGCATTGCCCGCGACACTTGATTATACCGCGTATGCCACGGTGCGCCGGAATCTCATCCTGGCACTCTCCGAAAAGCAAAAATGAAGCTTCTTGTCAGTGCATGTCTCCTCGGCTGTCCGTGTCGGTATGACGGAAGGTCCAGACCCTGCGATGCGGTACTTGCCCTGCGGGAAAAACACATACTCATCCCGTTCTGCCCGGAGATCTACGGCGGACTGCCCACCCCACGACCGCCTGCGGAGATCCGGGACGGCAGGCTCATCACAAAAGACGGCAGAGAGGTAACGGAAGCATATGAAAAGGGAGCGGAAACTGCCCTTGCGGTATACGACACCCTCGGCTGTGACGGCGCAATCCTGAAAGCGAAAAGCCCCTCCTGCGGCGTCGGTCTGGTATACGACGGCACCTTCACAGGCACGCTTGTTCCGGGAGACGGAGTGACTGCCGCCTGTTTTCGCGCGCGTGGGATCCCCATCTGCACGGAGGAATGCCTTTTGCCGATGCTTTCTGCGGACACGACGGAGGATACATGCATATGCTGTAAGGAAAACGCCATAGAAACAAGGGGATAGCTCATGCGCGCATACGCCTTTACAAAAATGCACGGCTGCGGCAACGACTACATATGTATCGACCAGTTCTGCCCGCCGTATGTCCGCGATCCGTCCGCGCTTGCCCGCCAAATGTCCGACAGACACACCGCCGTCGGTTCGGACGGACTCATTCTGATCTGCCCGCCGGAGGATCCCGCCAATCACGCGCGGATGCGTATGTACAATGCGGACGGCAGCGAGGGCAGGATGTGCGGCAACGGGATCCGCTGTGTCGGCAAATTTCTTATCGATCACGGGTATGTCCGCGCTCCGGAGTTCCGCATAGAAACCGGTGCGGGTCTTCGGCTCGTGCGGCCGCTGATGGATGGCGGCGTATGTATCGGCGCGACGGTCGAGATGGGAAGGGCGGAATTTCCGGTGTGTGCCATACCAGGACAGCCGAAAAGCGGATCGGAGAACGCCGGGGCAGCGAAAATCCCGTTCTGGTGCGCGGGGACACGGTATTCCATGGTCGCGGTATCGATAGGCAATCCGCATGCCGTATGCTTTCCCGACCAATCGTTAAAGGATCTGCCGCTTGCGTCTCTTGCTGCCTCTGTCGTTTCAGCAGCCGCGGAGAAAGGCATCTTCCCGGACGGCGTGAACGTGGAAGTGGTGCGCCTTGTCGCAAAGGATCGGCTGGAGATGCGTGTATACGAGCGCGGCAGCGGCGAAACGATGGCGTGCGGGACGGGTGCCTGTGCCACCGTATGTGCCGCGGTTCTGGAAGGAGCCTGTGCCATGGAGCATCCGATCACAGTCGGTCTGCGCGGCGGTGAAGTCACGGTTACGGTACACAGCGATTTCCGTGTCACGCTCACGGGGCCTGCGGCGGTATCGTTCACGGGTATATACCGTGTCGGAGGGATATGCGGATGCGGTGTCGGATGAATGCGCATTTTGCCGCACTGCCGGAGAACTATCTTTTCTCGACGATCCGTCGGCGGGTGGACGCATACCAGTCGGCGCATCCGGAAAAGCGGATTCTTTCACTCGGCATCGGGGATGTGACCCGTCCGTTATCCGCCTCATCCGTGGATGCGATGTGTTCCGCGGCACAGGAGCTGTCGGTGCAGGAGACCTTTCGCGGGTATCCGCCGGATGCGGGGTACGATTTTCTCCGGGACGCGATCTGCCGCCATTATGCCGCATACGGTGTGGTGCTTGCCCGGGAGGAGATATACTGCGGCGACGGGGCGAAATCGGATCTCGGCAATCTCACGGACATTTTCGGCGACAACGAGGTATGGATCCCGGATCCGGTCTACCCGGCATATGTGGACGCAAACGTGATGGCCGGACGGCGGATCCGGTATCTTCAAGGCGGTGCGGATACCCTGCCCTCCCCGGATGAAACGGCGGATGGCGAGGGATACGTCGTCTATCTCTGCTCACCGAACAATCCGACCGGTGCCGCCTACGACCGCGACGGACTTGCCGCATGGGTCCGATTCGCCCTGCGCACGGGCTCGGTCCTCCTGTACGACGCCGCCTACGAAGCATTTATCACGACCGACGCGCCGCACAGCATATTTGCAATCCCGGGCAGTCGGGAATGCGCCATAGAGATCGGCAGCTTTTCGAAATGCGCCGGCTTCACCGGGGTACGCTGCGGCTGGGTGGTGATCCCGCGTGCGCTGTCGTCCCATGGCGTATCGATCGGCAGTCTATGGGCAAGGCGGCAGGCGGCGAAATACAACGGAGTTTCCTATCCGGTGCAACGTGCGGCGGAGGCTGCATTTTCCACGGACGGCTGGGCGGAATGTCAGAAAAATATAGCGTATTACAGGCAAAATGCCACGGCACTCGGCGCGCTTCTCACCGAAAAGGGGATCGACTACACCGGGGGAGTGGATGCACCGTATCTCTGGATGCGTTGTCCGGGCGGCATGGGATCGTGGGATTTCTTCACGTATCTGTTGGAGTGTGCGCAGGTGGTCGGCACACCGGGGATCGGTTTTGGCAAAAATGGGGAAGGCAGATTCCGGTTGACGGCATTCGGAACGCACGAGAATACAGCGACAGCGATCGACAGACTGCGGCGGGTGCTGTAACGGTCTGGCATATCCCATTCTGGCTATACTACAAAAGAAGAGAAGTTTAAGGAAAACGAGGTTTACACAAATGCAATCGGTTCAGAATTTATTCCGCAGATACACCTTTACCGCTGCGGACGGCTTCACGATGCCCTATCGGCTCTACATTCCGAAGAATTATGACTGCGGTGAGCGGTATCCGCTTGTGGTATATCTGCATGGAGCGGGCGGTTGCGGCGAGGACAACGAACGGCAGCTGGACGTACTGGAGTACGCGTTCCGCAACGAACGTTCTCCGTTATACGGCGCGGTGATTCTTGCGCCGCAGATGGGGGAGAAGTCGCAGTGGGTAAACGCGCCCTATGAGAGTGGGCAATATTGTGTCGCGGAAACCCCGGAATCCGTGGAGCTGCGGACGGTACTCGCAATCATGGGGTACATAAAGAGCTTTTGCAACATTGACGAAGATCGGGTCTATGCGATTGGCACGTCGCTTGGCGGTTTCGGCGTATGGGATCTGCTCGTGCGGCACGGCAAGCTGTTTGCAGCGGGAATCCCCGTATGCGGCGGCTGTGACGCAACCCATGCAGCGTCTCTCACGCAGATTCCGATCTGGGCATTCCACGGCTCCGAGGACAAAGCGGTACTGCCGGACGGCGATCGTCTGATGTACGCCTGCATCCGTAAAAACGGCGGGATCCTTGCGCGCTATACGGAATACACCGGCTGCGAACACGCGATCTGGGATCTCGTCTACAGCGATCGCGAGGTATTTGAGTGGCTGTTCTCCCAGTCCCGGCACGATCGGCGCATTGCCTGGGAAAAGGCAGCCCGCAATCGCAAAAAAGCCATCGCGGCGGGTGGTGGGATCGGCGCGCTCCTGCTCACCGGTGCCGCCATCTGGCTCGGCTCCCGGAAGCGTCGGAAGTAACGGATAACGAATAGAGAAAGGACTGCACAATGCTGGAAAACACGCTGTATCGGCTGGTACGGGACAAAAAATGTGTGCTGGGATATTTCGGCGGATCGATCACAGAGGGCGCGGGTGCCTCTACTCCCGCCTCCTGTTATCGTGCGCTTGTGACGGAATGGTTCCGGTCGCGG
>USGH01000169.1 GCA_900554225.1 uncultured Eubacteriales bacterium
CCTTGACCCGGATCCGCCGCGTCCGCCCTATCCGCCCTGCCTGTACCGCCGCCGCACTGGATAACAAGCGGTGTACAGACAGGCGAACGGTAGGACTGCGAAAGCGCAGTGTCAGCCGTCTGCGGTAAGTAGATGTGTGTTTCCTCCCGCGGCGTCGTCAGATTCCGTACAATGGATACCGCCGACGCCACCGAGACCGCCATCGCGGCTATTGTGATTGCGGCAACCATCCGCCGTTCTTCTCTGGTCAGCATGTGTGACCTCCTTCTTCCGTCCCTTTGTCTTTTTCCATTCCTCAAAAGCCGCCACGTTTTTCGGATCGTCGTAGAACCGCTCAACCGCCGCAAGGAATGTCCTCCCAAGATTGCGCCGCTCACAGGGTGAGATCCGCGATACGTCAATCCGTATATTCGTATCCATCCGGCATCAGCATTTCCACAGCACGGAGCCGAGCTCACTATGCGTGTATATCTGTATATCAGCCACCGTTTTCACCTCTTTCCGCAGGAGCACCCATTCTCTCTGCCTTGTACGCGTTGTACTTCTGCCGGTACTCGTAGCTCTTGCCAAAGATGCGCCACGCCGCCTTGACGATCTGTGGCTCGTAAGGTTCGATCTTCGCAAGATCCTCCGTCGCCTTGTAGGAGATCGGACAACCGCAGCAGCCCGTCCGCGTCAACCCGTAGACTTCATACGCGTCTGAGTACCGGACCCCGTAATAGTCTTTGTACCATGCCTTGTCCGCGTCGGAGACGTAGTAAAGCGGCCGCAGCCGGAACTGTCCGTCCCCGGTCTCGATGAAGCACAGCGACGTGTTGTCTTTGCGCGGTACGGAACGCATGCCGCCCTCATCCCGCCGCTCTCCCGTGATGACCATCTCACAGTCTTTCTGAACCTTGTGCGCGATCTGCTTCTTGCAGTAGTCGCAGCACTTCGCACTGATGGCAAAGTCCGGCGGACACGCGGCGATGAAATCCCGCATGTACTTCGACGAGTTGATGACAAGCTGAATGTTCGGCCGCGGTTCCCCCGCTGAGTTGCAGCAGCAGAGAAAGTTGATGACCGACTCGCACCTCGGGTAGCGTTCTTTCAGCTCTGCCCGTTTGGCGGCTTTGTCCTCCGCCTGGTCGTATTCTTCCGCGATCGACAGCGGCACGCCTTTCTTCTGCCACTCCGAAAGTCCCGCGGACATGATCTTTGAGACGAACGGAACACCATATCGCCGGGTCGCCTGCACGATGTTGATCTTCGGACGGTGCTCCGTGATCTCGACGCCGTATTTCGCGGCAGTCGTCCTGACATGCTCCTTCGTTGCCCGCATCTCAAGTCCCGTGTTGAAGAACGCGTACCGGATCGGCGGGAGGTGGAATATGCCGCGCGTCCGCTCAATGAGGTCGATCATGATGTCACTGTCCGCGCCACCGGAATAAGAGCATATCGCGTTCGGATGCGCGACCAGATGCTTTGCAAGGATCGATTGGATCGCCTGAAATTTCCGCGGCGCGTCGTAATCGGCATAGGCGGGACGATTCGTCCACACCGCGCTTTTATACGCTTCGCCCATCGTCCTGCCCTCCCTCCGCAGGGATCGTCTGCCTGCTCCGTTCAAAAGCCGCCAGATCTTTTTCCCGGATCCGGTACAGCTTGCCGATCCGGACAGCCGGGAGAATACCACGGCGAATCCATTCCCATACCGTGGTGATCTTCACCGCATACCGCTCAGCGACTTCTTCACAAGCGAAAAACTTTTCCAAACACAAGCCTCCTTTTTTAGTTGTGTATTCTTGACTTTTGTTTGGTTTTGTGGTATAATATTCGTGCTACTGAATTCAATACCACAAACCCGAACCGCTGCAAACCAAATTTTCAGAGGGTGTTGTTTTTGTACTCTCTGTTCGGTTTAGTCCAGTATACCACATAAAACTGGATTTGTCAATGGGTTTGTCCAATTTAAATTAGAAAAATTTTGTTGAGGACAATGCAATGGACTTTTATGAACGTGTGATTGCTCTGTGTAAGGAAAAAGGTGTATCGCGATCAAAGATGGCGGATGAAATAGGAATATCTCGCTCCACCCCTAAGGATTGGGCAGATAAGAAATCGACGCCCCAGTTCGCGACGGTGAAAAAGATAGCTGAATATTTTGGCGTACCCATTACGTATCTTACGGACGGTCAAGGTTTCGACATTCATACCGTCCACGATAACCACGGCATCATCGGGAATACAATGGCTCCCGTTACCATTGCAAACGTCGATCCTGTATTGACCAAGCAGGAAATGGAGCTGTTGCATATATTCAGAGATCTTGGTGTCATGGAGCAGGCAAAACTCCTTGTTTATGCAGAAAATTTGAAGACAGGGATGAATCTATAGTGAGGCATAGCACAGTGCTGTTCGCTGTAATCATTCATAGCGAACGGGATGAATTGTCAGAGCATCTATCCGCAGCTGATGGAGGGTAAGGAATTATGACAGGTCATGAATATGAGCAGGTAGTTGCACGGTACCTGCAAAGGCATGGCTATTACGGAGTCCAGGTCACGAAAGGTTCAGGCGATTTCGGTGTTGATGTAATCGCGCGTAAAGGACTGACAAAATACGCCGTTCAGTGTAAGTATTATTCCCATGCGGTTGGTTTGGGCGCGATCCAGGAGGTCGTTGCGGGTAAAACATACTACGGCTGCGACGCTGCTATGGTCGTGACGAACAGTACATTCACGAAAGCTGCAAGGGGGCTTGCTACGCGAAACGGAGTCAAACTCATTGAACGCGTGAATGGCTTTGGCTTTGTGATTCCATCGAAATGGTTGTTGGCTATAGCAGGGCTTTATATCCTGCTCATTGCTGCACCTGCGTTGGTTGCCGCATACCGGGTAATATCAGAAAACCCGTCTCCGAAAAGCGTTGCCCAATTCGTTGTGCTCATTCCTATGGTGGCGATACCGTTTTGGATACTCCCCGCCATCAGGCTTGTATTTCGGCTGATAACAGGTGGCGTACGTTTGCTTATTGAATGCCTCAAGACTCGGAAGAAAAACGTGAAACCCGAACCGGTGAACCCTGCGCCAGAAGCTGTGACGGTGCAGAAGCCGCTTCCTGTTATCAATCCGACATATGTCCTCCCGCTGTTGGATCAGCCAAACGTTCCAGTGGATCCCGTTTCCGGAGATTACCTCATATATCTTGCCAAACGGGCTGTCATCGCCTGCGCCGACAATAAGCATGTATCGGCAACTATGATTCAACGTAAATGCGAAGTCAGTTTCTCGACGGCTCAACGAGCCATAAAAACATTAGAGGACATAGGTATCATTGAAAAGGATGAGCAGAACCAGTATGTCTATGCCTGGTCAGAAAAAGCAAAACATGCAGGTGAGGTAACAGATCATGTCCGTGGAGATCAACTATAACATCCACAAAAACAAAAAAGCCGGTCATACCGACCTGGAAAATTTAGCAGTCGTATATGCACGGTATTCGTCGCGTAGTCAGACAGAGCAGTCCATTGAGGGGCAGCTGGAGGCAGCGCGGGCATACGCGGCAGCGCATGGGTATACCATCGTGCACGAATACGCGGACCGCGCAAAAAGTGGTCGTACAGACAACCGTGAGCAGTTTCAGGCAATGCTGCGTGATACGTCGAAAAAACAGTTTGGTGTCATCCTCGTCTGGAAAGTGGACCGATTCGGACGCAACCGTGAGGAGTTGACGATCAATAAGCTGAAATGCAAGAAGAACGGTGTGCGCGTGGAGTACATCGCCGAAACGATCCCTGATACACCGGAGGGCGTGATTTTGGAAAGCGTCCTGGAGGGATTCGCGGAATACTATAGCTTGCAGCTTTCCCAGAACATCCGCAGAGGACAGGCGGAGAGTGCGGCAAAATGTCAGGTCATAGGCGGCAACAGACCGCTCGGCTATCTGACAGGCCCGGATAAAAAGTTCGTTATCGACCCGGCTACCGCTCCGACCATCAAAATGATTTTCGACATGTACGCGTCCGGCAGCACGCTCACGGAGATCATAGGCCACCTGAACAGCCTCGGACTGCGCACGGCCCGCGGAGAACCGTTTAATAAAAACAGTCTGAATAAGATCCTCAAAAATGAAAAATACACCGGCGTGTACGTGTACAAAGATACGCGTACCCCAGACGGCATACCAAGGATCATCGACGATGATACCTTTGAAAAAGTGCAGGAAATGCTGAAGATCAATAAGCGCGCTCCCGCACATAAATGGAGCCGTGCGGAGTATCTGCTGACAGATAAGCTGTTCTGTGGTAAGTGCGGATCCAATATGGCAGGGGAGAGCGGTACCAGTAAGACCGGCGCGAAGCACAACTACTACATCTGCACAAGGAAAAAACGCGAAAAAGCCTGTAATAAAAAAGCCATCCGCCAGGAGCAGATAGAGGAAATAGTGCTGAATGCCACCATCGACCTCGTGAAAGACGATGCGACCCTCGATTATATTACCGACTGTACATGGGAGTACTATCAGACACAGGATTTTTCACGCGCGGAAATTGAAGCCCTGCAAAATGAGCTTTCCCATGTCGAAACAGCAATCCAGAACCTCATGCGCGCCATCGAAATGGGTATTATCAACGACGCAACAAAAAAGCGCATGGACGAGCTGTCCGCTCAACAAAAAGATCTGACCGCCGCCATCGCCGACAGGGAGATTTCAGCGGGCCTGCGCCTGACAAAGGAACATATCCGTTTTTTCCTGTACCAGTTTCAGAATAAGGACTATACGGATAAAGAGTGTCAAAAGCAGCTCCTCAAAGTATTCGTCAATTCCATATTCCTCTACTTAGATCACGTGGTAATCAATTTCAACTATACCAACGGCACCAAAACCCTCCCTCTGTCCGCCTCAGAAGCCGGTTCCGAAACCGGAACAGAGTTCGTATGCCGCACACCGTGCTCCATTTTATTACGCACATACGAACCCCATATAAAATGGTTCGGTCATGTTGCTCCAAATAAAAATAAGATTGCCGGAAGGTTATTGATAGCTCTCCTGCAATCTTATTTTTATTTGCCGTTAATATGCTGTACACGGCAGCTGTGTAGCACTGCATCGCACAATGCATTGCAAAAGACACGGAATAGTGTACAATGCAAGCATATGACTTTTTTATAACTTGCCATGCCGATCAGCGTACCAGTACACGATAGTCAACATCACAGGTGAATACTTGAATACATCCCAGATGATACCCCGCACCGCATCCCAATTTTGTTGAAATGATACTATCATGAGGTATTTTTCAAACGAGACCTAGTGTAAAAATACGCTCATTCTGTCGGATAGAGGATCTGCATGGTTTCTGCATATTCCTGTAAATCCCTCAGTATCATTCTCTCCTCTTCAGCCGAAACAGCCATGACTTCGAGTTCATAAATAACAGATTCATAACCATAATACAGGAACAAGGTATCTGTATGTTCAGACTGGATTTTGCTGATCACACATGGGATACCGGCTGGCGTTGAATACTCCATTAGAATCTCCGCCTCCATATCTTCGTTGAGTTCTCTTATGAAAGATCCCTCCTTGGCTGCTGTTTCATTCAACGGCACATGGATTGTGATGCTGCCATCCCATGCAAACGCGGAGTTTTCTGCGTCATTATGATGCCACTCCACATTCATCGTGGTAATCATCAAACACAACTCATATTCGCCATTTTTTTCCTCGGCAGTGACAATTGTGTCTATAGTCCCCTCGGGAAACAAGACGGCTGTTCCATAATCCACCAGTCTGGGTGATTCATCTACCGACAAATGACTGCTTGCGACAAAGGGAAGTGCGAAAAACTTCTGCCATTCCTCAAGAGAATTAAAGGTTAAGAAACTCTTGTTGCGGCGTTCAGGATCACGTGCAGCAAGGATTTCCTGTACAGCACTTTCTGGGAGTGTTACAACCTCACCATCCAACTGTAAACCCAAGCTGTTTTCGTTAGCCTGTACATCAGGTTTCATCCACAGAAGGCCGGATGCTGCAACGGTTCCGCACAAAAGCAA
>USGH01000170.1 GCA_900554225.1 uncultured Eubacteriales bacterium
GAAATCGGTGCGGACCCAGTTGATGCCCGCCTCGTGCATTTTCTGAAAAGTCTGCGGCGCGAACTGCCACTCGCCGCGGCTCACGTGCGCACAGACTCCATACGGGTCCTGAATCACCGCCGGAGCGGCGGACAGCGACAGCCCCGCGGCCGCAGCCGCCAGACAACTCCACGTTTTTTTCATCTTCTCTTCTCCCTGTGGTTGGATGAATCAGTCGACATCCTGACTGATGGTGACGGGCACAAGCGCCTGTGAAAGCATATAACGGAAATTGAACGGGCACTGATTCAGCTCCTGCCGGTTCATCGATTCGGCATGGCCGTCCGCCGCGCCGACAGTGGCCCGCTCATCATGTGCCAGATGGAGTCCGACAGTCTGACTGTCCAGCGGATTGGAAGGAGAAAAGGACCAGCAGGACTGCCCCTTCTGATTTCCGGCGGATGCGGCGGTATCTCCCGTATCGGACAAAGGGACGCGGGAGGCGTATGCGGCACGTGCGCAGGAGCTTGCGGGGAAGGTCGTGACATACGGAGAGCCGACCCGGTGGCGGGCTTGCGGCGGGGGATATACATCCTGTAAAAAGGGGCGGAATTGTGCCGTGCAGAGGTGCGGAGAGCGTATGCCGCATTGCGTGGATCGGCACCCGGATCGGATCGACCGGCACCCGGATCGAATCGATCGGGGAATCGATCGGGTGCTTACGGGGCGGTGGACGGCGTTTCCCTGCATGGTTTTCTACCTATTTATATTGATCTGGCTGACCCTCGTAGGTGCGGGCTGCTGTACGACTCTGCTGGAGCGGGGCTTTGCGGCGTTGCTTGCGTTTTGTGCCGGACACAGTGCGTGGCTGCCGGAGACGGTGCGTGCGCTCGTGCTGGAGGGGATTTTGCAGACGACGTGTACCGTGATCGCCGTGATGCTGCCGCCGATGGCAATCTTTTTCCCGCTCTTTTCGCTGCTCGAGGACGCCGGATTCCTGCCGCGGCTGGCGTTCAATACCGACAGGCTCTTTGCGGCGTGCGGGGTATGCGGGAAGCAGTGCCTGACGATGATGATGGGCTTCGGCTGCAACGCGGTGGGGGTGACGGGGTGCCGGATCATCGACGCGCCGCGGGAGAGACGGATCGCGATGCTGACGAATGCCTTTGTACCGTGCAACGGGCGGTTCCCGATGGTTCTGACGCTGGTGTCCGTGCTGTGTCGGGGAGCGATTCTGTCCGCGGCAGGCTTTGTCGGCTGCCTTGCGCTGTCGCTCATGGTGACGCTTGCGGTATCGCGATGGCTGTCGGGCACGATGGGGGAGAGCGCGTCGTTTGCCATGGAGCTGCCGCCGTATCGAATGCCGCAGATCGGTCAGACCCTGTGGCGCGCGGTGACGGATCGGATCGTATTTGTGCTGGGACGTGCGGCGGCGGTGGCGGCTCCGGCAGGTGCGGTATTGTGGCTCATGGAGGAGGTATGCATCGGCGGCGCGTCGCTTTTTGTGTGGCTGATCCGGCTGCTGGAACCGATTGGGCAGCTTTTCGGGATGGATGGTGTGATCCTCTCGGGCTTTGTCCTCTCGCTTCCGGCGGCGGAGATCTTCTATCCGCTTGTGCTGGACGGCTACGCGGCGGTGGGGATTCCGTTTTCCGGCGCGGCGGACTGGAGCGGTGTGACGGCACTGTGCGTACTGCTCTTCACGCTCTTCCATTTCCCCTGTGCGACGACGCTGTGGACGATCCGCCGGGAATCGGGCAGCACACGGGATATGCTCCGGGCTGCGGCGATTCCAACGGTGATCGGGCTGTTCCTGTGCTGGCTCGTGGGGCTAAACGGCGGCTGAGCGAGCGCAAAAAGAAGCACCCGGCAGCATTGCGGACTGTCGGGTGCGTGTGGATTTACGCAGGATATATGATCTGATCGATGCCGTGGACCAGCTCTTCATCGGCACCGGGGACGACCTCTGCTTCCTCAACGGGTGTATCGGGATCGTCCGGTGGATTCTCAATCTGTTCGGGACTGCCGTCGTCCGCGGAGCCCGGAGGCCATGCGGGACCGATCCAACAGAGCCTATCGACTTCGACGGGGTATAGATCCTCGTCCGCCTGAAGCTCCATCAGCTCCTCATAGCCGTCGAAGATGCGGTCGATGTCGAACGTGGTGCCGTTGTATTTGCCGCACTGCTCCACGGCGGCTTCAAAATCGGCGCGGGAGATGTCGAAGCGATGGACAAGCTCGGTGAGGGAGAACCAGGTGTTGGGCATGTACTCACTCTTGGCGGGACCGGTTGGGAGCATACAGCCTTTGGTATACCCCTTTTGGTTGACAAAAAACAACAACACGCAGCTTTGCAAAGAGAATGCACACATGGCGGTATCCGTATACGATGCGGTTTTCCCCCTGTACCCCCGTCTTCCGTAAAAAATCCCGAATAAAATTTTCCGCTCCCCCTTGACAAATCGCGCTGGGTGTGGTATCATTATATCACTTTAATACAGTGAAGCGTAAAAGCAATAAAACGATTGGAAAGCGCGTTTCAAGGAATAATACGCGGCGGATGTGCCGGGGATACGAGAGGGAAAAATCATGAAAAATACAATCAGAAAAATCGTGTGCGCCATGCTTTGCGCGGTATGTGTCGGCGGGATGTTCGCGTCGTGCGGCGCGAAGTCCGATATGCAGTCCGTGAAGGATGCGGGCAAGCTGGTGGTCGGCATCACGGAATACGCGCCGATGGACTACAAGGATGAAAACGACAACTGGACGGGATTTGACGCGGAATTTGCGCGCCTGTTTGCGGACAAGCTGGGGGTCACGGCGGAGTTCATCGTGATCGACTGGGACAACAAGCTGTTCGAGCTGTCCTCCGGCGCGATCGACTGCATCTGGAACGGCATGACGATCACGGACGAGATCCTCAATTCCTGTGCGGTGTCGGACGCGTATGTGAAGAACCAGCAGGTGGTCGTGATGAGCGCGGACAAGGCTGCGGAGTACGCGACGTTTGATGACATGGTGGATCTGTCGTTCGCGGCGGAGGCAGGCTCGGCGGGCGAGAGTGCGGTATCGGAATCCGTGGCGAACTACACGGCGGTATCGGACCAGTCCACGGCACTGATGGAAGTGGCGTCCGGCTCGGTAGACGCGTGTGTCATTGACGCGACGATGGCGGCTGCCATGACCGGTGACGGCACGTCCTACGCCGATCTGGTGGTAGCGGCGGAATTGACGAATGAAGAATACGGCGTAGCCTTCCGCCAGAATTCCGACCTCTGCGACGAGTTCAACAAGGTCATGAACGAGCTGATCGCCGACGGCACACTGGGCGAGCTGGCTGCGAAGTACGGGCTGACTCTGGCAAAATAATGCCGGGGTAAAATGATCCCGGATTGGATTCTGGTTTTGCATTGTACATTGCAGGATTTCGCACGACGGGCGATAGGGGGAAGCGATGCTGGCAGGCTGTATACAGCGCGCGTCCCTGACCGGCATCCGTCGTGCGGGATCCGCTATTTTTGCGTAATGGGGCTGAAGTGCCGCGGTCGATTTCTGCCGCCGTATCGCTTCCATCAAACTGCTGTATTCGAGGATTGAGTATGTCTATGTTCTGGTCTGTTACAATGAGCCTGTGCAAGGGCTTTGGCACGACGCTGCTCCTGTTTGCGCTGACGCTTTTGTTTGCGATCCCGCTCGGGCTGGTGGTCAGCTTCGGTTCGATGAACCACTGGGGCTTCACGCTCCGCTGCGGGGGAAAAGCACTGCGTGTGGAGCCGCTGTCCTGGCTGACAAAGACGTTTGTCTGGATCATCCGGGGTACGCCGCTCATGCTGCAGCTGATCGTGATCTACTACGGACCGGGGCTTATTTTCCATTGGGGACTGCTGCCGCGCTTCACGGCGGTACTGTTGGCGTTTGTCATCAACTACGCGGCATATTTTTCGGAGATCTACCGCGGCGGGATCGAATCGATTCCCAAGGGGCAGTATGAGGCGTGTCAGGTGCTCGGTATGACGCGGTCGCAGACGTTTTTCCGCGTGATCCTGATGCAGGTGGTGAAGCGGATCGTGCCGCCGATGGGAAACGAGATCATCACACTGGTGAAGGACACGTCTCTGGCGCGTGTGATCGCGGTCTACGAGATCATCTGGAGCGCGCAGGCGTACATCAAAATGAACGGGCTGATCTGGCCGCTCTTCTACACGGGTGCGTTCTACCTCGTATTCAGCGGTGCGCTGACGCTGTTGTTCCGTGCGATCGAGAAGAAGCTCGACTATTATAAAGGCTAAGCGGAGGGCAGAATGGGAAACGAGATTTTGAAGGTAGAGAACTTCCGCAAGCGGTTCGGGCAGACGGAGGTGCTGAAGGGCATCGATTTCTCGATGGAGAAGAGCGAGGTGCTGGTGATCATCGGCTCATCCGGCTCGGGCAAAACGACGCTGCTGCGGTGCCTGAACTTTCTGGAAACGCCGGACGCAGGCAAAATGACAGTCGGCGGGGAGGTACTGTTTGACGCGTCGTCGGCGGAAAAGCAGACAGAGGAGGAGATCCGGCAGAGACGGCTCCATTTTGGTCTGGTATTCCAGTCGTTCAACCTGTTCCCGCAGTATTCGGTACTCGACAATGTGACGCTGGCACCGATGCTTGTCGTGAACGAGGAGATCGCACGGGATAAGCGGCTGTCCGGAAAGGCGAAAAAAGCGGCAAAAAAGCAGGCATACACCGACATTCTGACAAACAGCATGGAGCTTTTGCAGAAGGTGGGACTGTTTGAAAAGGCGGAGCGGTATCCCTGTGAGCTGTCGGGCGGGCAGTGCCAGCGGGTGGCGATTGCACGTGCGCTTGCGTTGTCGCCGGACATCCTCTGCTTTGACGAGCCGACCTCCGCACTGGATCCGGAGCTGACCGGGGAGGTGCTGCGCGTGATCCGCAGTCTCAAGGACGAGGGACGGACCATGATCGTGGTGACGCACGAGATGGCGTTCGCCCGCGCGGTAGCCGATAAGGTGATCTACATGGCGGACGGCGTGATCGAGGAGACCGGCACTCCGGATGCAGTGTTCGGCAATCCACAGAGCGAAAAAACGAAGAATTTCCTGCGCGCCGGAGGAGATGGCACCGGATCGTTTTGACGGCGCAAAAAATGGGATGAGCAAGAACGTTTCCTTGTGAAAGGTGCTGCTGTCCCGTTTTTTTTATTGTATTTATGCAGAACTGCTTTGGAAGGGCTTGCAAACGGCGTATGTGTGTGGTATAATCTCTTCATCCATTTGCACAAATACAAATACAGAAAGGAAAGACCATGAAAAGAATGACAATCGCGCTGCTGGTGGCAGGGATGCTCCTGTCCCTGACCGCTTGCGGCGGCGGAGGTGCGGAGACAGAACAGCAGTCGGCGGAGCCCGGAACGGATACCGCCGCTGTGACCGAGACGGAGGCGGCACGGACGCACAATGTACCGGAATCGGACTTTGAAGGCGCGGCGTTTCTGATCGCGTATCCGGACTGGCAGGGCTACCGGCACTACTTCTTTGCGGAAGAGGAAACCGGCGACGGCATGAACGATGCGATCTGGGAACGGACGGTGCGTGTGGAGGAGACGCTGCACGTAGACATCGCTCAGGAAAACTGCGGCGGCATTGCGGACGTATCCTCCAAGGTGCGCAATACGGTAGCGGCAGGGGAGGATGCCTATCAGCTTGCACTGCTGCACTGTATCTACGGTGTGCCGGAAATGCTGACCGGCGGCGGTTATCTCTACGATTTCAATGCGCTGCCGTATGTGGATACCCAAGCGGATTGGTGGAACCAACGGATGATGGAGGTGCTTGCGATAGGCGGACACAACTATTTCGGGATCTCGGACTATATGATCCCGTGTCCGTATGCGATCTATTTCAATCGCGATATGATCGATCAGAACGGTCTGGACAATCCGTATGCGCTGGTGAACAGCGGTGCGTGGACGGTAGACAAAATGCTGTCCTTGGCGGAGAGCGTTGTGCAGGATCTGAACGGCGACGGTGCGTTTGATGAAAACGACATCTGGGGCATG
>USGH01000171.1 GCA_900554225.1 uncultured Eubacteriales bacterium
CGCCACGAGAGATGGTATTGCACCGGCAATGTGACGCGGTATTCCTCCGGCACGCCCGCATTGAGATCCACGGCAAACCGATCGGTGCAGGTCAAATCGCACAGATCTCCGATGAGCGGGCGGATCGTCAGAGTGACACGGTGTCCGTCCACCTCCCGGGAAATCGCTGCACACTCCCCTGCCAGCTCCGGCTTTGCGACGGCGTGGAGATTGTACGTCACAGAAACCGGTACCTCCGCTTCAAGCGCATCCGTGACCGTTATCGTGCGTCCCGCAAGCCGGAAGGTGCGGAAGTATCGTGTGAGCATCGGATACGCCGCCGTCAGATCCGCTCGGACATGCGATACGCCGTTTTTCTCGCCCCAATCGACGATCCGACCGATGGCGTGTACATCCCGATACGGCTGCCCTTCCCCATCGATCAGGAGCGCATTTGCCGCAATGGTCTGGTTCGTGTACTGCATATGGTGCGCCGTGCCGTACTCTCTGCCGAAATATCCGGACGGCGTGAGGAACGCGCTTCCGCGGTAGAAAATGGCAAATGCCCCCTGATCTGCCGGGCGATGGCTGCCTGACGCAAACGGTGTGGCGTGGATGAGCAGCGCAAATCCCGCCTCCGGGAAGACCGCCATATCCTGCACAGGCTCCACAGGCGCACCCGCAATCGGCTGAATCGGCAGAAAGATATCGAGTAAGTGGAGGAGATATACCTCCGGATCGGGATATAACGCCATACGCTCCCGCACAGAGGGATTGTCGGTCAGCTCCCCATAGACCCGCATGGGATTTTGTGCGAAAAAGCCGGGCCACTCCTCATCCTCCGGATGGCACCAGTATCCGTCACAGAAGGGGTGATTCTCATATGCCGGATGACAGAAGTGCATGAGAAACTGCGCATATCGGCGATAGAACGGGCGGGCAAGGTAATTCTTCCCGGTGTATCTGGCGACCGCACTGAAAAACGGCAGGTACCACTTGGTATAGCTGGTCGAATAGAAGGTTCCTTCCGCCCAACCGCCGTCCTCCGTACCGAAATACGGGAAGATGCCGCCGTAGATCTCCGCAACATACGTCAGCCACCGCCTGCATTCCGCCTCCGGCACAACACCGCTGTCCTTCAATACGAGCGCGGCTTCTCCCAGATAGGCAGGCAGGCGTCCCGCATGGGAATTGCCCGGGTTTGCCATGAAATCGATCCGGCGCAGTCTGTCCTCGCACTGTCTCGCATAGCATGCCACCGTCTGTGCCGCATATTTCCGCTCCTTGGGTGATAGCAACGCATAGAGAAGGTCATATACCGCCGGGAAACAGCGCGCGTGAGAGAGCCCGATCTCGTCTCCCCATTCGCCGCAGAGGGAGCATGGTCCCAGCGGATTCCAGTCACATAGGGTCAGAAAGAGCTTCTTCGCAAACTGTCCGGCACTCTGATCGTCCAATAAGTGATACGCAAGCGCACAGGCGACCAGATTCCGGTCACAGTAATCGCGGTGTCTGCCGAAATATTCCCGATAGGCAAGCGCGTCCGGATCTCTGTGGAACCGTGGCGGAGTGGGCAGTCCATCCGCATAGGCAAGCGCAACATTCCGGCGCAATACGGCAAGCTCCCGCGTATGGCTCTCCCGCAAAGCAGGAATATCCGCTTTTGTAAAAAGATGGCGCGGGTGGCAGTCCGGAATCGCGTCCCAGATCTCCGCCGCATTGGGGCGCAGAAACGGCACGGCATCCGCAGCGATCCGGAATGACCATATTCCCCGATGGACCGCGGCAGTGGTTCCGGCATTGGCGACGACGTCCCATGTGTATCGTCCCGGCGGCAGAATTTTATCCGGAATGATCGCCATGGTCGCCGTTCGCCCTTCCCATGCCAGATCGCCTTCGTCGTCATAAACACGCACGGTGTAATCGGAAATCTCCGGATCGCCGAGAAACGTAAATACCGGTGGTGTTTCCGCGGTCACAGAGTCCTCTGCCGCATGCGGGAACAACTGTCCGAGTGCAGTCATTTCCCTGCGAAATACTGCCATTTTCATTCACCGTCCTTCTTTTCGTGCGCAAACCAGTGATATTCTCCGGTCTCCGGATCGATGCGTCCCACCTGTTTTGCCGGGATGCCTGCCACGATGGCGTAATCCGGTGTGGATTTTGTCACGACCGCCCCCGCACAGACCAGATTGCCTTTGCCAAGCTTGACACCTGCGGAGATCATGACATTGCTCGCCAGCCAGGATCCCGTACCGATCACGATGGAATCGTCTCCGTCCTTCTCGGTACGTGCGGAAAACCAGCCCGTTTTCGGATCGAATTTATGGTTTCCGGCAGCCAGTGAACAGTGCGGACCGATCAGACAGTTATCGCCGATGGTCACATTGCCGTTTAAGTAAGAATATAGTCCGATGAAGCAGTTTCTGCCGATCTGATCGAGCGGTACCCGAATGATCGCGCCGGGGGCTACCATAATCTCGCGGCCGCCCAGTCCGAGGATCTCCGCACGACGCAGATTGTCGGGACCGTTGTCGCCGCGGTTGCAGTACTCCGTCATCATACGGAACATTTCTTCATCGATGGTATATTTTTCAATCATAGGTTTTTCCCTCCCCCTTCCGGTCGATCCGATTTGTGCAGCAACATTGCATCACAGGTAAAATGACGGAACCGCTCCGATTTGTGTTCCATTTTTTGCCATTTATACGGTAAAATTTTCCAGAAGGTATTGCTATTTACAGATTGTTGTGGTATAATACACCTAAGCAGCCAATATATGGTATTTTTGGCTGAAATATCAATCAAAGAATGGAGTGTATTGCCATGCGCTATGTACTGACGGAAGATCACATACGGGACGGAGAACGAATCCTTGTATCTTATGGAATCGCGGTGGTGGCGGCAGAGGAGAACAATCTGACCGTCATTGACCACGTTTCCGGGATTTCGACCGATCCGGAGCCGCTTCGGGTACTGACGCAGAAATGTAACGACTACGGCTTGGACAGGATCCATCTGCGGGACATTATTGCAGATTTCCTTGCCTGAATTGGGTACGCCGACAGCCTGCAGAAGCTCTCACCCCGTTGTGGGAGTTTTTGTTTTGTCCGTACAGTTTTCTTCCAACAGTATACCCGATTTGCCCGCGATTTGCAAGAGGTATGCGACACTTTGCGCCCTCCCTTCCGTCTTTTTTGGAAAATTCACACTTTCCGCTTGACACTACAACCGTTGTAGGGTTTATAATAGAGAAAACCGCACGGAGGTATCTATGGCACATAAGGAGCTCACACAGGGAGTAAATTCTACGGAGGGCAGTGTGGTGCGCGGGATTGTTCGCTTTTCCCTGCCGTATCTCTTATCCTATCTGCTGCAAACGCTATACGGCATGGCGGATCTATTCATCATCGGGCAGTTTGACCCTGTGGCAGCGACTACAGCGGTGTCCATTGGCTCCCAGGTCATGCATATGCTCACCGTCATTCTCGTCGGTCTGGCGATGGGTGCAACCGTCTCCATCGGACAGGCTGTCGGCGCAAAAAAGGATACCTCCCCCTATATTGGCGGTACTGTCACCTTATTTCTTGCTCTGTCCATCGTTCTTACCGGCATCCTGTGTGCGCTGATTCGACCGATCACCTCTGTAATGGCAACCCCGGCGGAAGCGGTAGACGGTACCGTATCGTATCTTCTCGTCTGCTTTCTCGGGGTCCCGTTTATCACGGCGTACAACATCATCAGCTCCATTTTCCGCGGGATGGGGGATTCCCGGCGGCCGATGTACTTCATTGCCGTCGCGTGTGTGTGCAACATTGTCCTCGACTATCTCTTTATTGGCGCACTCTCTCTCGGTCCGACCGGCGCGGCACTGGGTACGACCATAGCACAGGCAATCAGTGTGCTCTTATCCCTCCTTGTGATCCGTTCCCACGGCAAAGAAATGGGGATCCGTCTCCAGAAACGGGATCTGGTACCGGACAAAGCGGTGCTCGGCCGGATTCTGCGGATCGGCTTTCCCATCGCCATGCAGGATGGGCTGATACAGATCGCCTTCATCATCATCACCGTGATCGCAAATCGGCGGGGACTGAACGACGCGGCGGCTGTTGGAATCGTGGAGAAGTTCATCAGCTTTGTGTTCCTCGTCCCCTCGTCGATGCTGTCCACGGTTTCTGCTCTCGGTGCTCAGAATATCGGTGCCGGAAAGCAGGAGCGCGCGCGTCAAACCCTGTACACCGCCATTGCCATCGCCGCAGGCTTCGGTCTTGTCATCGCACTTCTCATCCAGCGGATCGCGGAACCGGTTGTCGCATTGTTCACCAATGCCACGGACAGCGCGGAGGTCGTGCGGCTCGGCGGAGAATACCTGCGCGGGTACATCTGGGATGCTCTGTTCGCCGGAATCCATTTTTGCTTCAGCGGCTATTTCTGTGCGTGCGGTCGCTCCGAGCTGTCGTTTCTGCACAACATTTCGGCAATCGCTCTGGTGCGGATTCCGGGCGTGTATTTCGCGTCGCTCCGGTATCCGGATACCCTGTTCCCCATGGGGATCGCGACGGCCTGCGGTTCCCTGACCTCCGTGATCATCTGTGTGGCGGCGTTTCTGCTGCTGCGGAAGAAGGAACGGAAATCGATATGACAAGGAGAGGCAGGATACACGATGAATAAGGAAAGGCTCTTTGGCATTGGGGATGTGGCGCGGCTGTTTCATCTGAGTGTAAGCAGTCTGCGCCATTACGAAAACGCGGGACTGCTCACCCCGGAATACACGGATCCGCACACGGGATACCGCTACTACAGTCCGCGCCAGTTTGAGGTACTGAACACGATCCGGTATCTGCGGGTACTCGATATGCCGCTTGCCGAAATTGCCGATTTTCTCCGGAATCGGGACGTCGATCGGATGGAAGAAAAGCTGCGGCAGCAAAAGGACGCGCTGGAGGCAAAAATGCGTGAGCTATGCCGGATCGAGCGCAAAATCGACAACCGCCTCCGTGGGATCGCAGATGCAAAAACGGCTCCGCTTGGTGTGATCCGCCGAGTTGTTTCCCCGCGTGCGCGGTTTGTCTGGATGACCATGGCGGATTCGTTCCATATTGACAGCTTTCTGGATATGGAGACACCGATCCAGGATCTCGCACGGCACACAGAGGAAGCGGTGGTCTTTCTCGGCAAGGTCGGGGTCGGTATCTCCGCAGAACATCTGCAAAGCGGTGCCTTTTCCGAATACGACGGCGTGTTCCTTGTGTTGGACGACGAGGATCAGTACACCGGTGAGGTCATGCGGCTGCCGGAGACGGAATGCGTTTCGATCCGTTTTCAGGGCAGTCATCCCGAAGCACCGGCGCAGTACGAAAAGCTGCTTACCTACATACGCGAAAACGGTCTGTGCATCACCGGCTTTTCACGGGAGATCACCCTCATTGACTACGGCTTCACGAACGATACGGAGAAATTTGTCACGGAGATCCGCATTCCGATCGCCTGAATCGCCCTGTTCTCCGCGGCGGTACGCAAAATTGACATGGAAAAAGCGCGGGAATATCCGGTTTGGATGCTCTCGCGCAATTTTTGCGTATTCTCTTTTTTATCGTTTCGTATGTCCGTAACCCGTCATTTTCGCGGTGTACTCGTTGTATTTTGCCATATAGCGGCGGTATTCCTTTTCGGACAGCTTGCCGGACGCAAACAACGCTTCCGCACGTTCCTGCAGCCGGTTGCTTGCGGTCTGTGCCGCGTCCTTATAATTGTTTTCCAGATTCGCCTGCAAATCCTCCAGAATCGTGTCCAGCTCCCGGACGGCGGCGGAACGAAAGAGGCGGATCATTCTGCCTCCGCCGCGGCTGTATCCGCTTCCAGCTGTAGGGGATCGACGGCTGCGGAGGCAGGAGCAGTGCGGATATCCGTGATAATGACGTTGACCATCAGCTCCCGGCGGTCCTGCTGGTCAAGCCCCGCCCTGCGCCCCACATCACCGGCAAAGTTCAGGTAAAATGCCGTGTTG
>USGH01000172.1 GCA_900554225.1 uncultured Eubacteriales bacterium
CCGCCGGATACCGTCACACCGCGTTCGCCGAGCATCGTTTTGTACTGTTCGCTGAAATCCATGATGTTGTCGTGGACATCCGCCAGCTTTGCCGCGTTTTCGATTGCCATTTCATCGGGCTCGTCACTGGCGAAGGCAATGTTGTTCGCGATGGTGTCGGAGAAGAGGAAGTTGTCCTGCGGCACATAGGCACAGGCGTCGCGTACCCGGCGGATCGGCACCTTGTTGACATCGTGACCGCCCACAAAAATTGTGCCGTCTGGAACGTTGTAGGTACGCAGGATGAGATCAACGATGGTCGTTTTGCCGGAGCCGGTTTTGCCGACCAGACCAACATTTTCGCCCGGGTTGATCGTGAAGGAAACATCGTGCAGCGCGTCAAGCTCGCCGTCGGGATACCGGAACGTGAGGTGCGAGAAGGTGATGCTGCCGTCCGTGATCGCGGTATCGACCACATCCTCCGCGTCCTTCACGTGTACCGGCGCGTCGAGCAGCTCCGAGATCCGTGCGAGGGATGCTTTACCGCGCGCCGCCATACCGATCAGCTCAGAAACAGCCATCACAGGCCAGACGACCGCGGTGAAATAACCGATGAACTCCACAAGCTGTCCGGCACTGAATTGGTTTTCGTGGACGAGATATCCGCCGTAACCGAGGATGACGCAGATCACGGATTCGACAAAGAGCGTAACGGAAATGTTGAGGATCGTGGACACCCGTACAAAGGCGACGTTCACTTCCTCGTTCTTTTCGTTGAGCTTCCGGAACGCCATCAGCTCCACGGTTTCCTTGACGAATGCCTTGATGACCGCGATGCCGGAGAAGCTCTCCTGGGAGAAATCGGACAGATCGGAGTACGCCGCCTGCCGTTCGTCCCATTTTTGCTCCATGGATTTGCCGACGATGGTGCCGATCACCATGAGGAATGCCATCGGGATGAGGGTGAACAGGGTCAGGATTCCATCCATGCGCCACATCTTGTAGAGGGCGAGGATGCCGAGAAACGCCGCGTCTGCCAGCATCAGGATTCCGGAGCCGAAGCAGTCCTGCACGGTTTCCAGATCGTTTGTGAAGAAGGACATGAGCGTACCGACCTTGTTCACCTGATAATATTCGCGGGAGAGATCCTTGCAGTGGTCGAACATCCTCTCGCGCATGTCTGTCTCCATGCGGATTGCGCTGCCGAAGAAGCAGATACGCCAGGCGAACCGTCCCACCACCATCACGAGAATGACGATGATCATCGGCAGGCAGACGTGATCCAGCAGTACATCCATGGTGAACGGGACAAGCTGTCCGTCGATTTCTACCATGCCGTCGTTGATGCCGTTGATAACGAGCCGGTAGAACACCGGGATCTCAAGCTGAAAGTAATCGACCAGTATCAGTGCCGCAAGTCCGACGAGAAGGATCGGCGCGTATCGCAGATAATAGCGATTGATGTGTTTTCCGAAAATCATACGGTACTCCATTCATTTGTTGCAGCGCGTGCCGGAGACCGACCGCGTTCTGCATCGTTAGTCGCGTAACCCCTATTATACTGCATCGTATGTAAAAAGGCAATAGGAAACGGATTAAAAAAAGGCTCTTAAAAACAAATTTTCGCTTTTTTCGCGCTCATTCCGGCAAATCCCGTTGACATTCCGTGTGTCGGTGTGATATAATGCGACAAAAACGCAGCGGAGGTTGCTATGCAGGAAATCGAAAAAATGACAAACGGGGAACTTTATCTGCCCGGAGACGACGGCATCATGGCGGAGCAGACCAAATGCCTGGAAAAGCTCTACGATTACAATCTGACCCGTCCCGGAGAAGCCGAAAAACGGGCGGCGATGCTTACCGACATGTTTTTGGAGGTGGGGGAGGGCTGCTATATTGAGCCGCCGTTTCACGCAAACTGGGGCGGTGCCCATGTCCGGTTCGGGAAGTACGTTTACGCGAACTTCAATCTGACCCTGGTGGACGACAGCTATATTACAGTCGGCGACTACACCATGTTCGGACCGAATGTCACCATTTCCACGGCGGGTCATCCGATCGATCCGACCCTGCGCGAAAAGGTGATGCAGTACAATATGCCCGTGCAGCTTGGCAGAAACTGCTGGCTCGGCGCGGGCGTGATCGTCATGCCGGGCGTATCGATCGGCGACAATTCCGTCATCGGTGCCGGCAGTGTGGTGACGCGGGATATTCCTGCAAACGTGGTGGCGGTCGGCGTACCGTGCCGTGTCCTGCGCGGGATTGGCGAGCATGACCGCAAATACTACTGGCGCGACAGGACGATCGATCCGTCCTTCTTTGCGGAGTGATCCCGTTCGCGGCGGAAAATCTCCCGGAAAAAACACAAATACCGTACCCAATGGAGTCCATTTCTCCGTTGGATACGGTATTTTCGTTTACTCCGCTGTGTCTGGCACCTCTGTCTCCGGCGTATATCCTTCCGGGAACGTGAAGTTTACGATTTTTTCAAACAGATCCCGGTGCCACGCCGCCTTTTTCTCCATTTTAGCCTGTCCGCGCACCTGACTGATCGTTGTCACCCTGCGCAGTGCGACAATGGTTTCCTCCGGAAAGATATGGCTGATCGTAAAATACTGTGCAAACGGCGTATCATACAGCCGGATTCCGTATGCATCCACGGCAGAATCCGGTACCACGTCGAAAATCTCGGCAAGCGGCACAAATCCATCGGCAGCGCGCACCGTCTCGTACTGATCCTCACACAGGAAACAGAGCAGGGAGTCGCCCGCCAGAATCTCGTAGGTGAACTGCTCAGCGGTCTGGGCGTTTGCCTGTTGGTCGTATGCGAAATCGTCTCCGTTCTCGTCTGCCCGTGCCTTTGCCGTGCGGATCTGATCGCTTGTCATGTAGATGATGTCGTTGAGCAGCACCTTTTTCTCACCGTCGCCGTTGTAGTCCTCCATGATGCCGGAGAGCGCGGCGCAGAATTTACGGTTGTCGTTCGCCGTGATGTAGTCGGGACCCGCGTAGAGAATCGTAATGTCGGGATTGCTTTTGTGGAGAAACTGCGTGATCAGTGTGATCCCCATAAAGAGAAATACACCGATGACGATGACCTTCCATTTGTGGTGGTACCAGAAATTGGCGATCGGATTGCCGCGTGACGGGATCTCCTCTGTCTGCGCGGGAGCATCGCCCTCTGTCGCGCGGAGTACACGCGCTGCATTGGACAGCTGTTCACCGGAATCGGGTGCGTTTTTGTTGGTATTGTCTTCCATAATCGTCTCTCCTCTGGAAATCTGGAGTATAGTATAACAGACAGATATGACCGTGTGTGGCGGAATCTGTGAAAAAACTGTGACTGGTTTTCTACCTTTTTATAATAGTGTCGCACAGGGATACCGGTTCTGCCGCGATATAACCGGATACGGTCGGATCGACAACGACAGTCACAGGTGCAGGGACAGCGGTGCAGAAACAGAGTGTATATCCCGGCAGACAGGGCAGGAGGCAGAGGACTTCCGGCACCGACAGCACGGAGATGCTCCGGTAGATGGGCGCCAGTCCGCAGCCGAGATATTTGCCGTAGGCTTCCTTTGCCGTCCAGAGAGAAAAGAATCGATCCGCGTCCGAAAAACCGCTTGTCCAGACCGTATATTCGGCGGGATGGAACCAACGCTTTGCCAGCTTTTCCGTGCGCAGCGGTACGTGCAGCTGCAAATCGATACCGACCGGATATTCATGTATGAGCAGTGCAAGATACGCGCCGCTGTGCGAGAGGGAGAAGTACAGCGGTGTGGAAAAGCTGTCCGATACCGCATATGGCTTGCCGCCCGGAGCCGTACCGCATCGAAAATCCGTATGCCCGGTGTGACGCGCGAGGATTTGCTGTAGTGTGGTACGGGATTTTCCCGCGTGTGTTGTAAGATAAAGCGTCATACGGCGGTCAGGCGGAGCGCGACGATTTCCGGCTCGTTGCCCAGGCGCGGAATCGGGGATACGGTATTTGCCATGCCGCGGCTCACGATCAGGCGGTTTTCGTGACAGCCGGACGCGTACTGCGGGAATAGTCCCTGTCCCGGCGCGTAGATGTCGTGTCCGAAGAGGTGCCACTGTCCCCCGTGCGCATGGCCGGATACGGTGAGCTCCACATTGGTCTGCCGGATGTAGGCGGGATAATACTCCGGGTGATGGCACAGGAGCAGATGAAAACCGTCCGCGGCGGCATACCGGTTGAGAAAGGCGAGATCCGGCGGCGGTGTATGATTCGTGCGCTTGGCACCGTAGGTCAACCCGGTCGTCAGTCCGCCGATACACAGTCCGTGTGCGGATACAAAGTCGTCGTCCAGCACCGTGATCCCACGATCGGTGAGCAGCCGCTTGTTTTCCGGAGAGATGCCGCCCTCGTGGTTGCCAATGGAATAATACACAGGGGCGATTTCCCGTGCGCGTGTGAGAAAGGTCAGCCCCGGCGCGTTGAAGGATTCCGTGGCGGCATAGGCGGTGAGGTGGTTCATCATGTCTCCCGGGGAGAGGATGAGATCCGGCTGCAACGCGGCACACAGCGACAGTGCTTTTGCAAACGGACGGCAGTGCAGATCCGCGCATACGGCGATTGTTATCGATACGGGGGCGGGGATGGTGTATTCGGTGATCTTCAAGGCGTACTCCTTTGCGGCAAGATGTTCTACACTTTATTATAGCACAGACGGCGCGAAAAGGGAACGACATTTTGTAAATACGGTGCCGCAGTGTATAGAAGCGCGGTCGGAAAGAGGGCAATTGCCTATGAAAACCGCACGTCGTATGCTTTTTTTGTGATTAGCCATACATAAGCTTGACAAAACCCTGCATATTTGCTATACTATCTAAAGACGATCGTGCATACGTGGTTAAAGATTACAAATGTCACTATCTGCGATGCACAGTTATGAGGAGGAGAAATCGTATGAAAAAAACAGTATGCCTGCTGCTCTGTCTCCTGATGGCGGGTTCCCTGCTTGCGGCCTGCGGCAGTGGAGAAGACGAAACCAAGCCGGCGGAAACCACACCGAGCGCGGAATCCAGTGCCGATACGGAATCGGAATCCTTGGAGGAAACGGAGAGCTTTGATCCCGGACTGCCGGATACGGATTTTGAAGGCAAAACCTTCACGTTCCTGACCAAAGGCACCGAAGCGTTTACAGAGTGGATCGAGACCAGTATGTTCGCGGAGGGTTCCAACGGAGAAGTGCTGAACGATGCGGTATTCGCACGCAATTCCTATGTGGAGGATACCTACAACTGCAAGATCAACGTGGTGGTCACGGGCGACTTCATCAAGGATGTGGGCAACGCAGCGACTGCCGGGGATACGGTCTACGACGTGGTCATGCCGCCTCTGAACGATTCCGGTACGCTTGTGAAGAAGGGACAGCTTGTCGATCTCAATACCGTCGGCAATCTCGATCTGTCCAAGCCGTGGTGGGACCAGCGTTCCATTGCCGATCTGAGCATTGCCCATAAGCTCTACATGGTCTCCGGCGACATCAGCACCCTGAACAACGACGCGACCTGGTGTACCATGATCAACTTAGAGGTACTGAACAATCTCGGTGTGGAAAGCCCGTATCAGTATGTTGCGGAGGACAACTGGAATTTTGATACCTATAAAAAGCTCTGCGAAAACGCATCCATCGACCTCGACGGCGACGGCGATTACGACTCCGCGGACTCTATCGCGAACCTGACCCAGAACGAAAACGCGACCGCGATGCTCATCACCTTCGGCTACCACCTGATCGACAAGGACGAAAACGACCTGCCGTACTTCGACCTGAAGGGCAACGAGCGCGTCTACACGATCCTTGAGGATATTTCCGAATTCATGAACGATAAGAAGGTCTCCCTGAACTACCATAAGTACGGCAGCGAGGGCTACCACCTTCTGACGACGAAGATGTTTGAGGATAACAGAGGCCTATTCTGGATCACGAACCTCCAGATG
>USGH01000173.1 GCA_900554225.1 uncultured Eubacteriales bacterium
TCGGCACCGAGGTAGCAGGCGAAGGTGGTGATGTCCGTGATGCCGAGGGCAGTGTAGGCGGCAATATCGGCGGTGCAGACCTGCTCGTCCAGGGTGAATTTCTTGGGCGGACGGATCCAGGAGGAAAACATGGAGTTGTCGAGCCAGTAGTCGAGGACCTTGGCGTTCGCGGTGCCAAAATAACGCAGCAGATCGGACAGGGGAGCTGCTGCTTTGCGGTTCTTTTCGCACGATGCGTCAAAGAGCGGACGGTGATGATCCCGGTCGAGCGGTGCGTATTCGAGATAGACGTTTTCACGTGGGCGGATCGTTGGTACGGCAGACGTCGCAAAATACGCGAGATAGCTCTCAGTCGCATGGGGATCGGCAGCCGCAAGTCCCTCCGCGATGGCATTTGTCAGGATCATTGCCTGATCCGATGCGGACAGCTCACGGCAGCGTTCGCACTGACAGCCACCGGATGCCACATCGTCGAGCCATAGCGCAAAACGATGCGTGTCCATTGCCGGGGCAAGCCGCTTCGCCAGCAGATACGACCGCTCCCGGATGTAATCGAGTACCTCCGGCGCCGACGCACAGCAGTTCAGTTCCCGCACCCGCATACCGTTTTCTTCCCGGAACCAGTGCGGATACAGATCAAAGAGCCGCCGTTCTACGAGCCACGACAGCGCGTGCATTTCCCATTCGAGCGCGATCCCGATCCGGTTCAGACGCGTGTGGAAGTCCGCAAACTCCCGCGTTCCTGCCATCGTCAATGCCTGCTCCAGCGATTCGTGTGCCGTCAGACCGCCCTCCGGATGGATCCCGACCACATTCAGGTGATACGTGTCCTTTTCCAGCCGGCGTGCCCAGACCTCCCCACAGTCTCCCGCGTGGATCACGATCCCGCGATGGCGGCGGCAGACGTGATTCGCTTCTTTGTGTATGTGATTCAGCATATTTGCCCTCCGCAACAGATTCTATGGGAGTAGTATACCATAGTTCCGGCAGATTGTCAAGCGGAATGCGCGATAGAGAGACGGGGGAAATCTCTCTGACGGAAAGATTTCCCCCATCACGATCCGTTATCGGACAGAAACGCCCGAGCCGGTCAGAATCAGCTCGCTCACGCCGGGGACGATCGACCATGCGCCCGTTTCGGCGTTCTGCGTGTACGTTGCCGCCGGAACGACCACCTGTCCGGGGACGGTTGTGAACGCGCCCGTCTCGTCGTTGTACGTGTACTGCGTCGGCGAGGCCCATGCGGTGCCGTTGAAGGTGACGGCGAGTGTGCCGTTGCGGGTCTCAAACGTGTCGGCGATGGCGGCTTCATCCTCCGCTGTGACCGGTGTCGCGCCCGTATTCTGGATCACGAAGGTGTACCGCAGCGTGCCGTTCTGGGAGACCGTCGCGGGGCAGAGACTCTTGGTGATCGTCAGTGCAGGCGCGGAATCGGCGGAGATCGTTGCGCTTGCCGTGATGGGAGCCGGGAGCCGCGCATCGGTCAACGTTGCGGTATTCACGATTGCGGCAGCGGTACCGTCCGTTGTCAATCCGAGCGGCGCGTACTGGTTGACCTGTGTCGCATAGACGATGAGGACATTTCCGCCCGCGGGGACGGTAATTCCATCGATGACAAGCGGATTTTCACCGGAGACGACCGGAGTGGTCTGCAAAACGCCGTTCTGGTACAGCCGGAGAGAGCCGGGAACGTAGGTCAGCGGTACAAGCTCCCGCGTACCGAATGCATATGCTCCCAGATTGTCCGTGAGGGTCGCCGCAGTGTACGCCGTATCGCCACTGTTGGTGACGCTGACGGCATAGGTGACGGTATCCCCGTGGGCGTACCGATCTCCGACCGCGGTTTTTGTGATGCCAAGGACCGGCGTGATCTCCCCGGTGACGGTGTTGGACTGGATGGTGCGGTCGTTGAACGTGAGCGTTGCGGTGTTGTTGAAGGTTGCCATATTTCTTCCTCCTGTATTCTGAACCATTCCGGAGCACAAGGCTCCAATACAGGATATGCGAGGCGCGTCTGGGATGCGAGAAAAACGGTCATCAGGAGAACTGCATACGAAAGAAAGGACCCCACATTTCTGTGAGGTCCTGTTTTCGCTTATTCAGCTATGTAACAATCCCATGGGGACGTTACAGATTTGTCGGCAACATATCGTTGCGCGGGCTTAGTGCTTCTTGGAGATAGCGTAGCCAGCAGCGGATACGATAGCAGCAACAGCAGCGATGATACCAGCGTCGAAGGTCTTCGGAGCTTCGGTGGTGGTTTCAGCAGCAGCAGCGTCAACAACTTCTGCTTCGGTTTCCGGAGCAGCGGTCTCAACAACGATCTGATCGCCGAGGGTTACCTTAGCGTAGTTGTCAGCAGCCTTACCAGGATCGCCGGTGCAGCCGGAAGAGAGCTGGGTGTGGATGTAGTCCTGTTCGTTACCCCAGGAGATAACAACGCAGAAACCGATCTGGTCGCCTTCCTTGCCCTTAACGGTGTCGGAGAAAGCGGAGAACGGGGTGCGGAATTCGTAGGTAACGGTGTTGTCATCAACATTGCAGGTCCAGTCAGCGTCAGCAGCTTCGAAGCCGGTGCCAAGGTAGTCGCCCCAGGTGTTGGTGATCTTCTTGCCGTTGTTGGTCAGACCGATACCGTATTCCAGTCTCTGGTCGCCTGCTTCGTCAGCATCGGAGAAGTTGATCTGGAGCGCGCCGGAGTACCACATGCTGCCCGGTTCGTCATCCCATGCGTTGTCGTGGCCGTTCGCGTCAACGAACTGAACATAACCATAAACGTACTGATCGTCATAGGACATGCCAAGCTTGAAGTCGAGGTTCTTCGCAGCGTCGAGGTTAGCCTCATCGCCGGTAGCAGCAGAGATCCAAGAGGTCTCGTGAGCAACTTCAGCGTATTCGCCATCGGACCATTCGCCATCCGGAGTCCAGGTAGCGTTGATTCTGTGGATGTCGAAGCTGATGTTCTGGAGATCTTCTTCAGCCTGATATGCTGCAGAAGTAGCAACTGCCATGCCTGCTACGAGAAGGCTGGCGAGAATGAGGGAAAATACTTTTTTCATTGTTTTTCACCCTTCTGTAAAATAAAATATTTTGTCCGTCTTGAGACGTTTCGCACATTGCCCGCAGCGAAAGCCGGAGGACACGCAAGCCTTACAGGGTCGGACAGGAAGATCAAAGATCGTATAGGATCCGGCTCCGCGGGGCAAGCAGTCCGCGATTTCCACCGCAGTCACGGCAAAAACCGATCATCTTGCGGTACGTTCACATTGTATCATAAATCCGGGGATTTGTCAATACGTCCGCGGATAAATTGTAACATTTTCGCCGAAAAAATTTGATAAATGCGCGTGTCGCTCTGTGGGGAAAAGGATTTGCCGGGAAAGACTGCGTCCGAATGGTAAAATCTTTGTAAAGCGGTATTTTTCTTACGCAATTTTTGAAAATCCTATTGCAATTTTCGCCGCCGTATGCTATAATAGATAAGCTATTGATAGATCGGGAAGGTGACGTTCCCGGTACACTGAAATCGGAGGATTGACTATGCAAATCGCCATTGGCATTATTCTGATCATTTCCGCAATCTTTCTGGTCGTTGCCGTTCTGATGCAGCACGGTAAGGATCACAACCTGTCCGGTACCATTGCCGGCGGCGCGGAAACCTTCTTCGGCAAATCCAAAGCATCCACCTGGGACAAGAAGCTGTCCAAGCTGACCACCATTGTTGCCATCGTATTCACCCTGCTCGTTCTGGTCTCCTACCTCATGCAGGACACCACGAACTACAACAGCTACTTCAACGGCTCCAATCTGACAAGCGGTGAGACCACCGGGGAAACGGATCACGTTCATGAGGATGGCGAAACCCATTCTGATGATGAAACCACTGCGGACAGCGAAACCACCGCAGGCGAGGATACCACGGCGGATACGGAAGCGGCTGCGGAAACCGAAACCGAAGCGGCAGCTGAATAAAGCGAATGAAAATGCAAAGCGGGACTCGGATGGGTTCCGTTTTTTGTAGCCATGAAAATGGCGGGAATAGGAAATGCCACATCGGGATACAGTAGGAATACAGGATTTTGAAGAGATACTGCCGCTGTGGTAGAAGCACCGGCGACAAGGCAGGTCAGTGCAGACGGCAGGAGAGAGAAAGGAAAGAAATTTTGGCAAGAAACAGGGGCATGAAGCCTATCTATAATAAGGAAGAAAAAGAGGATACGACGATCCGCACACGCCGGGTCACCTTTGTGGAGACCGCGCACACACCGCCGCCAACGATTCCGGGCATGGTTTCTCTTGGCAAATCGGGCGGAAAAACGGCGAAGAAAAACGGCGCGTCATCGACAAAAGCGGAGGGGCGTACCGGCGAGAATCCGCAGAAGAAGGCGCAGGCACACAAGCCGCAGACGCAGGCACGGGCGGACGATCCGGCAAAAGCAAAGAAGCAGCCAAAGGCAGAGAATCCGCGTAAGGATGAGAAAAAATCGAGCGGAAAGAAGTCGGTAAAGACAGAAAATCCTGCAAAAGCGGAGAAAAAACCGAAGGTGCAGAATCCGCCAAAGGGCGGGGATACCGCAAAGAACGGGAAATCGGCGCAGTCGAAGAAGCCGCAGCGGGGCGAGAGTGCGCCGAAGGGTGAAAATCCGGCACAGGCTCCGGCAGAAGCAAAAAAGAAAGCGGGGAAAAAATCCAGGGCGCAGAAGCAGGATACCCCGCGATCCACAGTACGGGAACAGACAGCGGACCCTGACCCGGTAACGCTGCCGATGCCGGAAGAAGGCGCGCGTCCCGTGGCGGTGGATCCGACAGCGGTTGCGGAGGCTGTGCCGGATTCCGTCCTGGAGACGCGTGGAGCCGGTAAAAAGGCGCGCCGGTCGGAAAAGTCCGGTCGGGATGCCGGCAAAGCGAACAACGGACGCATGATCCGCTGCACGTTCCAATACAGCGGCAAGGGCTTCGGATTCGGGATCCCGGTCGAGGGCGAATCGTTTGCGGAGGACATTTTCCTGCCGCCGGATGAGACGTGCGGTGCCATGACGGGCGATACCGTGAACGTGGAATTGCGCGGGCGGGATGAGCGTGGCCCGGACGGGATGGTGCGCGGGATCGTCTCCCACAACGTCTGCGCCATCACAGGGGTCGTCGCACTGGATCCAAACGGCGAGCCGGTCGTTCTGCCGGACGGGGACAGATACAAAGTGACAGTCTCGATCCCGCGGAAGGATATGGAAAATCTGGCGGCGTCCGTTGGGACAAAGGTTGCCGTGGAGCCGATCGGGGATCCGTATTTTGTCCGGGAGGATCTGTCGCGCAAGCGTCCGCGGGATCACAAGGCGGCAAAGCGGACCCGCCGTGAATCGGATGTGCGGCTGCCGGAGGTGCGCGGACGGATCGTGGCGGTGTTCGGCGACGCTGAGACAAAAGGGGCGAATTATGCCGCGATTCTGCACGATGCGGGTATCCCGACCACGTTTCCGGCGTATGTACTCCGCGCCGCAGAGGAGAGCAGCCACGAAATGCTGACCACGGTTGGCAGACGGGATCTGCGCTCCCGCGTGATTTTCACCATTGACGGTGCGGGCGCGAAGGATCTGGACGATGCGATTTCGCTGACGCTGACGGACGACGGGTACATTCTCGGCGTACACATCGCGGACGTGTCGCATTATGTCCCCTATGGCGGCTGCATCGAAAAGGAAGCGCGGGAACGGGGAACAAGCGTGTATTTTGTGGACAAGGTGGTGCCGATGCTGCCGGAATCGCTGTCGAACGGGGCCTGCTCCCTGAACGCCGGAGAGGACAAGTACGCGCTGACCTGTGAGATCGCGCTGGACAAAAACGGCAGCCGGATGGGCGGCGCGGTCTATCGAAGCCTGATCCGCAGTACGGTGCGCGGTGTCTACAGCGAGGTAAATGCGCTCCTCGACGGAACAGCGGGTGTGG
>USGH01000174.1 GCA_900554225.1 uncultured Eubacteriales bacterium
GTAGATCCCGTTTTGCGCCTTGTAATAGGAGAGCAGGGACGGTGTCGCGGAAGCAAGGAGCATCACAGCGTTGTGATACCCGCACCGGTATCGGGCAATGTCGTGTGCGGAATATTTCGGATTCGTCTCCGACTTGTACGTGTATTCGTGTTCCTCGTCGATGAGGATCATACCGAGTCGGGCAACCGGAGCGAATACCGCCGACCGGGTACCGATCACGACATCCGCCTCGCCGTCCCGGATCCTGCGCCATGCATCCAGCCGTTCGCCGCCGGACAGTCCCGAGTGGATCACAGCGATCCGGTCGCCGAACCGCGCGCGGTAGATCGATACCGTCTGCGGTGTCAACGCGATTTCCGGCACGAGACAGATCACACCGCGTCCGCCCGCCAGCACATGATCGATGGCGGCAAGCATGACGTTCGTTTTCCCGGAGCCGGTCACACCGTGCAGTAGTGCCGCTTTGGGTGTACCCGCGTCGCAGAGTGCGCAGATGGTCGATAGTGCGGCAGACTGTTCCTCCGACAGAACAGGCGGCGCGACAGGCTCCACAGGCTCGGTGAGCGCGAAGGGATTGCGATACGCGACCTCCTCCCGCCGGACGAGATAGCCCCGCTCCAGGAGAGTGCGCAGTGCGGCTTTGGCACTCTGACGGCTTAGTCCGCTCTGCTCGATGAGGGTATCCTCCGCGATACCGCCCGTATCGGAGCCATTGTCCCCATCGCTCAGAAATATGGCAAGGATCCGTCTCGGATTTTCGCCGCGGAGGGAGGTGAGAACGGTATCTGCATCCGTTTCCTGTACGGCACGGCGGCAATCGTCGGATACAGCGAGGTAGGATTTCGTCTTTCCGGCACTGGGAGAGACCATCTCCGTCGCCTTGACGATCACACCGTCGCGGAGTAAGGCATCCAGCGGGGCGGTGCAGTCGAAGGTGAAATGGGCGCGCAGCATCTGCCGGGAGGTTTGTTTCCGTTCGAGCATGAAACGGTAGATCTGCTGGGTACGCAGGGGCAGCTTCAGCTCCTCCGATTCCGAAAGCGGGGCGGCGATCCGGTAATACTGCACCACCTTGGCAAGCGCGGCCTGCGGTGTTACGGCACGGACCGCCTCACCAAAGGTACAAAGCGTGTATTCCTTTATAAAAAGGCATAAGCCGAGCATTTCCGCGGAGAGAATTCCAGCCACGCAAATCCCGGCGATGGGTTTCGTTTTTTCCTCCGGCTCACCCTCCGTCACTGCGAAAACGACAGCGGTCATGACCCGATTGCCTTTGCCGAAGGGAACCTCGACCAAGTCCCCCGGCGCGACAGGTGCGTGAAAATAATACGTATACGGCTTATCTGCTCCATACGGTATGTCTAAGATATACACCTGTGCCAGTGATGCCATATGCCGGGCTCCCTCCTCTGCTCCAGTTTTGTCGTGATATGGTGCTCTTTCTGACCATTTCCCGTGGGATTGCGTCGATTACAGATCCTTCTCGAAATCTTCCGCGGATGCCAGATCCTCTGCGCTCGGCTCCAGATCGTCGAGATCGTCCTCCTCGTCGAAGTCGGTATCGTCCTCCTCCGCTTCCGCGGCTGCCGCATCCTCTGCTGCCTGCGCCTGCATCACGCGTTCCAATTCCTTGGCTCTTGCCTCGCGACGTGCTGCTTCCTCTGCTTCTTCCTTCTTGTGCTTTTCTTCCGCTTCTTCCGGGGAGAGAATCCGGAATTCGCCGTTGTATAGCCCCATGATGGCGTTCTTGACGGCCTTTTCGTCCCGGTATTCCTTCTTGATGTAGCTTGCGATATGCTTGTTCTTATCGCCTTCCTTGCTCATGGCGATCTTCTCGGCATATTCGCGCTGGCGAACGTATTCATCGGTGATGATCCGCGCTGCTTTGGCGGTGGCGACAACGAGCTCATAACGGTTGATCTTGCCGTTTTCGGTCAGCTCGTTGATGGAAGGGGAAATCATGCTTGCCTGCTTCTCTTGCATTTTCTTATATCTCCGTTTCGTGATTGTCGGTGGTGTTTGTGTGGAGCCTGTGTTCGTGAAAGCACGTATGATCGCGGAAGCTCCGGTATCTCTGTATGGTTATTTCCCGTAATATGCGTCCAGTACCGGCTCCATCCGCGTTCTCGATTGTCTGGCGGCGCGGATGATGTGGGACAGGTTTTCGGCGCATTCCGTAAGACCGTTCGTTTCGTTGACGAGTATGTACTCATACTGTGGTGCGAGAGACAATTCGTACCTGGTCCGCTCCAGCCGTGCCGCAATGACGGCTTCCGATTCGGTCTGGCGGTCGCGGAGCCGTCTTTCCTGTTCCGCGGCGTTCGGCGCGATGAGCATGACCAGTACCGCGCGCTCGCCATAAAGCTTTTTGATCTGCATGGCACCCTCGACCTCGATCTCCAGGATCAGATCGAGTCCGGCACCCGTTACCCGTTCGATCTCGGAACGGAGCGTGCCGTAATCATTGCCGCTGTATTCCGTATGCTCGACGATCTCGCCGTTATCGAGCAGTGTCCGGAACCGCTCCTTCGACATGAAATGGTAATGTACGCCTTCCGTTTCCTGCGGGCGAGGCGCGCGTGTGGTGGCGGACACAGACAATCCGACTTTTTTGTCCGTGGCAAGCAGTTCCTTCACAACGGTACCCTTGCCGCTGCCGGAGGGACCGGATACCACGATGATCAGTCCTTTTTCATTCATATATGGTGTACCTCTTTGTAGTCTTTAAAAATGCGCCGCATCCTTAATTCTCTGCATCCGGATCCGCGTCCTCCGTATCGTTGCCGGAGAGACGATCGGACAGCGTTTCGGTTTGAATGGCGGAGAGGATCACGTGATCGCTGTCGGTGATGAGGACGGAGCGGGTCTTTCTGCCGCTGGTGCAGTCGATGGCTCTGCCCATATCGCGTGCGTCCTGTATGAGCCGCTTTGCCGGCGCGGAATCCGAGGAGATCACGGAAACCACCCGGGCGGCGTTGACAATATTGTTGAACCCAACGTTTACAAATCGCATATTGTATCCTTTATTCTGCCCACGATGCTCATTCGATATTCTGCACCTGCTCGCGGATCTTCTCCAGTTCGCACTTGATGTCCACGACGCGGTGTGCGATCTCGGCGTTTCCTGCCTTGGAGCCGATGGTATTCGTCTCACGGTTCATCTCCTGCAAGAGAAAATCCATCTTCCGTCCGACCGCTTCATCGGACACGAGCATTTCGTCCATGGCGGCAAAATGGGAGTCGAGCCGCACCAGCTCTTCGTCAATGGCGGCACGATCGGCATAAATGGCGGCCTCTGTCAGGATCCGCTGTTCCGCCGCCTCCGTATCGAAATCGGACAAAAACTGCCGGATCCGCTTCACGAGCTTATCGGAGTACCCGGCGATGTCCGTCTCGGAAAGCACCTTGATCTCCCCGGCGATGGTGCGGATATGGTTGAGCTTCTCCGCCATATCGGCACAGAGATTGCTGCCCTCCCGTTCGCGCTGTGTGAGAAATGCGTCTACGGCGTCGGAGAGTACAGTGCGCACATCGTTCCAGTCCCGTTCCGCATCGTCCTCCGCTCTCTGTACAAGAAAGAGATCCCGGTTCTGCGCCACGGTCATGACGGAAATATCGTCGGTCAGTCCGAACGTATCCCGGAGCGTGTGCAGTGCGTCGATATAGGAGGCGGCTGCGGCGGTGTCCAGTCGATAGGCGGTGCCGTCGTCCTCGGTCACATTGACCCCGATGAAAACCTCGATCTTCCCTCGTGAGATGCCGCGGGAGGTGAGGTATGCTTTGATCTTTTCCTCCAGGAAGCTGTAGGAGCGCGGCAGCTTGACCGATACGTCGAGATACCGGCTGTTGACGCTTCTCAGCTCCGCTGTAATGTCCCGGTTGCCTTTTTCGTTCATTGCCCGGGCTCTTCCGAATGCCGTCATACTTCTGGGCATAGGTATATTCCTCGCTTTCGGTTCACGCGTGCGTTTACCCAACAGATCTGCCGCGCTGCAACCACCTCTATTATACAATAAAGAGAACCCCGCTGTCAACGAAACGGGGTCAACTTCGTAAAGATTCCACAATGGATTTTTATTTAGCCTTCTGCACTTGTGCATAACGCCGTCTGCCGCACGCGCATTTCCAAACGTCAGAACAGCTTTCGCGTCATACCGAGCCGACGGCGCAGCTTGACGATATAGAGCGTGACGCATCCGGTCAGCGCAAGGTCATATATAATGAAGAAAACCGTGCCGCCCAGAAGGATCGGAAGCGTGAAGTCGAAATAGCTGTCCTCCGCCACAAAAACGAGCTTGGCAAGAACGATGAGCAGAAGCAGCATTGAATCGAGGACGGAGAGCTTCAATGCCCACGCGAACAGGGGACGGAATTTTTCAAAGGTCGCCTTCAGGATCGGATACACGCCGCCGATGCAGATGTATGTCAGTGCCATGAGCTTGGACGGCAGCAGGATGAGACAGAGCATCCCCGTCACCGCTACATAAAGCCCCGCGTATTTCCGTCCCGCCTCCACATAGAGAAACATCGTGACCAGCGCGCACACCAGGATCATGGAGAGATCGAACACCGTCAGACTGCCGACATACAACAGCCCAACCGATGCGGCGGAAAGGATCGAGGACAGGGTAAGCAGTCGGGTGCTGTTTTTCTGTTTGTTGCCGTCGTTTCCCGTCCCGCCCGGTTTCCTGCCGGATACATGATCGACAGCCGTCTGCAAATCGATGCGCGGCGCGGTATTCTGTTTGTTATGCGTATTTTTCATCGCCATTTCCTCCCGCTCACCGTCAGCAGCACGGAATCAGGTCTCCGCCGCAGCATTCACATAGGGCATCCGCGCACAGAAGATTGGCACACAGACCGCATACATCCGCACTGCCCATGTGGGTGTTCGTGCGGTACGGCGAGCCAAACATGGTGCTGCGTGTGTTCATCCGCCGTTTTGCCTCCCGGTATTCGGCATTCCCCGGATCGAGATAGCACGCGACCTCGATATACTTCATGGCATCGTAGTAATAGCCGCGCTGGACAAGGAGGCAGCCCTTGAGATAATTCCATTCCGCACCACGATCACCGGCGGGAGTCGCGTCGATTTTCAGCTCCGCTTCGGAGTAACGTCCTGCACGGATCAGCTCGCGGATCTCGGCAAAGGAGGTGGTACCGGAGGAGGTATAGGTGGAGTATCCGCCGGAGGTGTAGGTGGAGTCACCGGTCTTAGCCGCCTGCCGTTCCTTTTGGACAGCGTCATACGCCTCGTTGATCTCCTTCATTTTTTCCTCGGCAACCTCTGCCAGATTCGTTCCGGCGTAGTTGTCGGGGTGGTATTTGCGGGCAAGCTCCCGGTATGCTTTTTTGATGGCGTCGTCGTCGGCGTCTCGCGGCACACCAAGGACACTGTAAGGATCTTTCATACGGTTTTACTCCTGCGCCGGCGGATTGTCGTCCGGCAGATTGATGGCGTGGTATGGCTTCTCTCCGAAAAGTGCGTCTGACTCCTCGGACAGGCTGTTCCATGCGTCGGTTGCGGGGGAAGGGGTGTGCGGATGGATCCCGGCGGCAAGCTCTCTGGCGACCTGCGGCATACCGGCGTATACGATGTTTTTGAGAATGCGCGTGTACGGCTCCTCGGGATACGGCAAAAGCTCTATGGCACGTCCCAGTCCGGTCAGATCCACCGTTGCGGCGATCCGGAACCCTTCGCGCACCAGTTCTGTAGGCTTGCCGGACGCTGTGTCGATGGCATATGCGCCGTACAGACGGTAGAGCGGGTTGTATCGCGCGCGCCGTACATCCTCTGCAAGATCGTCCATGGCATCGCAGAGGTAGAGAAACCGTCCGGTACGCAGCCCGCATTCCGTGAGGATCGCTTGCGCCATGGGATCGTTTGTGACCGCGGCACCACAGTCGGCAAACAA
>USGH01000175.1 GCA_900554225.1 uncultured Eubacteriales bacterium
TTTGACAGTGCTGAATATCAGCCAGAAGCCGACCGTGACAAGCGCGATAGCGATAGCGAAATGGTTCATGCGCTCTGCGGGTACCCACTGGGGGTTGCACTTGATCAGCAGCCACACGCCGACCGCGAAAGCCGCGACATTGAGCAGGTCAAGACCCGAGGCTATCATGCTGCCGATAGCGGGAACAATAATAAACACAGTCCACCAGCCGCTCAGCTCACTAATCTCCCAGAAGCCGAACGCCGAGCCGAGGAATATGATTCCTGCGGCAACGACCGCTATTCCGATACGACCGGACGGCACACCGACGCATATGGGGTGATGGTGCAGCCCGGCGCGATCTGCACATGGCAGTATGACGGAGCCGGCGTGACGCTCTGGTGCGATGTGCGCAATGGCGGCTCCGGGGTACAGCTTGGTGGTCGGACATTGTCTGTCTGCGACGTGGTGCTTGCGGAATACGACGATATGACGGCATACGCGGCGGGACAGGCGTTCTGCCATCGGATGTGTCCGCACCCGCTGGTACCGGATCATAAGATCTACGGCTCGAACAACTGGTACTATGCGTATGGCAAAAGCTCCCACGAGGAGATTCTGTCCGACACCGATATTGTCGCCGATCTGTGTAAGGGGAACGAGAACATCCCGTACATGGTGATCGATGACGGCTGGCAGAAGAACCGTTGTGACGGACCGTGGGATCGCGGCAATGAGCGGTTCCCGGATATGGCAGGGCTGGCGGCGCAAATGGCGAAAAAAGGCGTGCGTCCCGGCATCTGGGTTCGCTATCTTGCCGATCTGGCACGGGATGTCACCGGGATCACGGACGATATGCGCATGGCGCGGGACCCGAATATTCTGGATCCGTCTCATCCGGCGACCATTGCGTATGTACAGGAATGCACACGCCGGCTCGTGGACTGGGGATATAAGCTCATCAAGCACGACTATACTACGCATGATATTTTCGGCAACTGGGGTGCGAATTTCGGTGCGCGTATGGCAAGGGACGGCTGGCATTTCTACGATCGTTCCCGGACCTCTGCGGAGATTGTTGTCGATCTCTATCGTGCGATCAAAGAGGCGGCAGGAAAGAACTGCGTGATCATCGGCTGCAACACGGTAACACACCTGTGCGCCGGGATCCACGAGGTGAGCCGTACAGGAGACGACACGAGCGGCTTTGACTGGGAAAGAACCCGCAGAATGGGTGTGAATACGCTGGCATTTCGTCTGATGCAGAACGGAGCCCTTTACGCAGCGGATGCGGACTGTGTGGGGATCACGGGCAAGATCGACTGGCAGCTGAACCGGCAATGGCTCCAGCTTCTTTCGCAGTCCGGCTCTCCCTTGTTTATCTCGTGCAAGCCGGGGGTACTGAATGACGCACAGTTGGAGGAGCTTCGTACCGCGTATCGGATCAATTCAGTGCAGGAAAACAGGATGCGTCCCCTTGACTGGATGGAAACCACAACGCCGGAGCTGTGGGAAATCGACGGTGAAACGGTGCGCTTCCATTGGTATGATGTCATGGGAACGAGCGATATGAAGGCGTTTTCCACCCTGTAAAGACGAAAAAAGAACCGGGTATTCACAGAGGAAAGGAATACCCGGTTTGTTCTATAGAAAAAGGGAGAATCCGCGTAAAACGGACCTCCCTTTTTTCGTTATGGGGTTCTGTTATTTGCTGGTATCGAGCAGGGTGACTCTCTCGTAGACCTTGCTGCCGGAGGTGAGCTGCATCGTGATGGTGATACTGCCGATCTGTGCGCTGCCGCCGAAATCGAGGATCTTGGAGACATCAAAGGATACAGAGTACTGCGAGCCTGCGGTCACGGACATCGGCTGACCGGTTGTTCCGCTGACGCTGGAAGAGAAGTACACGGTACCATCTACGTCCGGAATGAAGGTGACATCCAGTGTGCCGTTGGGCTGTAAGGTCTGGGTATAGTCACGGAAACCGGTGCCGCGGGTGTTGGAGCCGTCGTCATCGCCGCGGGAGTAATCGTCGGAAAGATTGATGTACATCACAGGCAGATTGTCGAGCCACATTGCCATGTATCTGCCGTCGTCAATGTCAAACGAAATCTCTTCGATGCGATCCTTCGTGACGGTTCTGGTGCTGGAGAAGTATCCAGTGGATGCGCCATCGGAAGAAACCTGCTTGTAATGGAGTGTGCCGCTTGTGTCTACCGCAAAACGGAGGATACCGTTCGAGATGGAGTACACGGTGATGCCATAGGTGGAATCCGGCTGGCTGTCCTTGGTCAGGTCGAGGTACGTGGGCAGATAGTTATTGCCGTTTTTATCGGAGAACATCATTACGATGTAGGAGTAGCGACTGGTGTCGATCTTGGAGAAATCGATATAGTCCAGCTGACCGCCCTTCACGGAGAACGTACCCTTGTATTCGTTCGCGGTGTAATCGTACATGGTGTCAAAGTCTTCGGTCAGACCGCTCGTAGAGCTGCTTCTGGAGAAGTAGTAGCTGATGTAGCCATCGGACGAAGTCTTGAAGTAGACTTTTTCGGCTTTTGCATCACAATACGGTGCAACGGTGAAACCGGAATTGGAGCTGTTCAGTACGTCCACTACGACAGGCTGATAGTTGGTGCCGTCATTTGCCGTCAGCATCACAACGATGTACGAATACGAGGAGGCGTAGATACTGTCAAAGTCAATCGTGCCGTAATTCGTAGAGCTTGCATTGACCTTGCCGCTGCGGGAAGCAGACGCAGCATTCCATTCGGACATGAATTCCGTAGAGGTCGGTGCATCGGAATACTTGGCGAAGTACCATCTCACAGTACCGGATACGCTTGCCTTAAAGGAGATCTGTTCCGCAGCGGAAACATACGGATCGACGGTAAAGCCGGAATTGTAGGTGATGTCGAGCACATACGGGGTAAGGTAATCGTTGCCGTCCTTGATGCAGAACACGAGGTAGGGATAGGTGGAAGCGACAGAGGTCTTATAGGACATCGTAGCGGTGCGGTTGCGGATGACGTCCACATTGCCGTATTCGCGTGCGCTTCTCCAGTTGGAGAGGAATTTGTCGGGAGACGGCTGTTCGTTTGTCTTTGCGTAATAGTAGTACAGGGTGCCGGTAACGTTGGTCTTATACTCGATGGTGCCGATCGTGGTGATCTTCGGCTTCACATCAAAGCCATTGTCGCCTGCGGAAACGAGAATCGGCTGGAAGTACTGACCGGTAGAGGCTTCGAGCATCACGGCAACGTAGGGGTAGTTGCTGAGGTAGCGTTCCTTCAGATAGATGGATTCGCTGCGGTTGGCGGTCACCTTGGTCGTGCCCTTCAGCTCGCTGTCGGTATTCTTGTACTTTTCCTGGAATTTCGCATTGGTCAGCTCCGTTGCGGAATCGGTGTAGAAGTACCAGACCGTACCGCTGTACTGCGGTACAAAGGAAATCTCATCCACATCGGAGAGATACGGGTCGGTGGTAAAGCCATAGCCGGAGGTAGGCGTGTTGGAGATACGTGCCGGTGCATAGGAACGGTCATCCGTGACCATTTGCAGGACTACGTAGCTGTAGCCGGAGAGCTCACGCTTGGTGCCGACCTTTTCGGAGTAGACCTTGCCCTTGGTGACGTAGATGCTGCCGTGGTAGTTGGCATTGGCGTACAGGGAATCAAAGTCTGCGGCGTTCGGGGTATCGTTGACGTTGGAGAAGTAGTAGTACAGGCGGCCGGTATAATCGGCAGTCACGTTGAGGAAGTAATCGCCGTCGGATTCGCTGATGTACGGTACGGTAGAGAATGCGCTCTGGTCGTCAGAGGAACCGGAGTATACGCCGCCGTTGAAGTTGGCGGTCAGACCGGAGGCGATCTGGTATTCCTGCGGCATCATGCTCGAAACAAAGTTGCTTGCATAGATGGTCGCCTTGCCGATGGTGCCGTTGCCGGTAACGCTTACGCCGGACGCTGCGGTATCCACGGTCAGATTGTTCACCTTGGTGCCGCTTGCGATCACGAGGGACGCTTTGGAGGACAGGGTGAGATTTTCCACCGTCGTGCCGTTCATGGTAGAGATCATGACGGTGCTGTTCGGGGAAAGAAGCACGATATTCTGGATCGTGGAGTTGTCGAGGATCAGATTGGCACTGCCGCGCACGTAAATGGTGTCGGAGGAAGTGCAGCCGGTCAGGGTAACGGGATCGCCGGACGCGCCCTCGGTAATGATCACACGACCGGTGAGCGCGAGCTTGGATAAGGTAACGCCGCCGCGGGTGACCACTGCATTGGTGGAAGCGGCGCCGCTGTCCTTCGTGTACGCGCTGGTGTTGTAGATGGCACCTGCGGCACGGTAGAGGATGGTCAGAGCCTCTGCACGGGTCAGGGTGTTCTTCGGACGGAAGGTGTATGTACCGCCATTTTCCTTATAACCGTTGACCAGACCCGCATTTACGGCGATCATGACGGCGGAGCGGTAGTTTTCGCTGATGGAGTAGTAGTCCGTAAAGCTGGACGCGGATGCCTCGCTGGAGCCGGTCAGACCGAGATAGCGGACAAGGAGCGTGGTGGCTTCTTCACGGGTGAGCTGACCGTTCGGGCTGCAGCTTGAACCGTAGTTCAGAAGATAGCCCTGTGCGGCTGCCTTTGCAAAATAGGTGTAGAACCAGTCGGTGGACTTCACATCGTTGAAGGAAATCGACTTCGTGGCGGTCAGACCGAACGTTTCGTCCAGCATTTTGATGAACTCCGCACGGGTGACGGTTCCGTCAGGCTGGAAGGTGTAGGTGCCGTTGGACTGCTTGTAACCGTTCAGCACGTCTTTGGATACCAGATACTGGATCTGATCCTTTGCCCAGTGGGAGGACGTGTCGGTGAAGGTCACATTTGCCGCAAAAGCGGTCACAGCCATGGAAAGAATCATGATACCCGCCAAGAAAGCGGATACAGCGGATTTCCATTTTCTCATAAAAAACCTCCAAATACATTGTTTTTCCGCCGGACAGCACCCGAATACAGGGGGAGTGTGGGCGGGCGTATACAGATTGGTGTCTCCCCTATAGCTTCTATAGGAGATGTGCGAAGCGAAAAGCCGTTTGTATGGCGGGAATGTGGAATTTTCGCCGTCTCACGCCTTTTCGTTCTATGCTATAAGACGTATTGCGGGAGAAAAAGTTCCCACGAAATGAAAAAAATTTTAGAAAAGCGCGATTTTTTCGTTATTCGGCAATCGTATGTGCGATTTGTGCCGGAGAAATGGAGAATACCTTGCCGGATAAAGGGGAAAGTGCTGTGGTAAGCTCCGGTTCCGAAAGCGGCTGACCGAGCAGACACGAGGCGATCTCATCACCGTTCACGCTCGCGAAAAAGTCGCCGGAGACACGACAGTCCGTGATTCTCCCGTTTTTCATCGACAGCGCAAACTCCATCGTCCCGCCGGGCAGATGACAGATCTTTGTGATCTCGTATTTCGGTCCCGTCTCCCATACCGATGCGCCATAATGCTCCTGCCCCAAGACGCGGATCCGTTCGCGCACCTCATCGGTCAGCGGATATGGCTCCGTGCTTCCGCAAAGGGCAAGCAGAAGCACGCTGCGGAAGGCGGCAAGGGACATATCGTGCGGCAGATGCTCGCGGATGTTTGTCACACGATCCCGGACGGAGGCGATGCTTTTCGAGGTGATCTTGTACGGCTTCGGGGTGGTGGCACGGGTCAGGGCGGAAAGATCCGTATCAAAGAGGAGGGAGCCATGGTGGACCGTCGCGCCCTTGATTTTATACTGCGCGTTGCCGGATACCTTTTTCCCCGAGACGAGAATGTCGTTTCGACCGTCTGCCGCTGCGTCCAGTCCCATAGCGGAAAGCGCGCGTGTGACCGGGGTGACAAATGCCGCAAAATCAATGGACGGCGAGGAATCCGGTACGATGTAGGAAAATT
>USGH01000176.1 GCA_900554225.1 uncultured Eubacteriales bacterium
ACCAAAGGACGAAGGAGAAGGACTCTGCGGAGCCCCTCTCCTCCATCCTCTGGACTCCACCTCCTCACCCCGGGGAAATCCGCTGCGGCGGGGCATATTGGCTGCCGCGGTTGACAGGGATTTAGGTATCCGGTATCCGGTGCAGATTTTTAATCCCCACTTCGATATATCGTTTGGCTATCTGTGTTCGGGCTGTGATCGCTTGCGTTTCAGTCGGGTTGTTGGGCTTTGGTCGCACGTTTTTCATTATTGGTGGGGTAGATCGTTCGTTCCTGCGGATACGTGGGGTTTTGCTATGGTCTATCGTTGGAATTACCGCTGACCGCGAATGGAACGTCAATATGGCGGATGAAGGGGAGGGGAACAGAATCTTATCGTTCCATCTCCAATATGGTATAATATGTACTGTATGCTAACCACTTCATAAGAAACTATATCCCGCAGTCGCTCCCCGTAGACGGCGGATGACCCTCGTCAGCCGCTCGCGAACGATCTTCTTAGGGAACGGATCGCTCACATTGGGAAGCAATCGGACTTGCACAAACTATATCCATATCTCCTTTTCTTAAAAGTTTTGCGGAGCTTTTTCAAAAGCGACCGTTCCCCTCGTTCCCCCGTTCCCTCGTTCCCCCGCATCCCCGCGTTCCCCAAGTTCCACATATTTCCATAGGAAAGGATTGTAGTATGAAGATTGTATTGGCTTCCGCATCTCCGAGACGGCACGAGCTGCTTTTGCAGGCGGGGATTGCGCATGTAGTGCGGCCGACGGACTGTGACGAGAGCGAGACGGCGTACCGGATGGGAGAGCCGGAAGCATACGTCATGGAGCTGGCGCGGCGCAAGGGTGAGGCGTACCGCTTGCAGGAGCATGAGGCGGGCGAGATCGTGCTGTCGGCGGACACCGTGGTATACCTGCCGCACACGCAGGAGATTCTCGGCAAGCCGCACGACCGCGACCGCGCGATTGCCATGCTGGAATCCCTGTCCGGGCGCGTCCACCAGGTCATTACCGGCGTGTGCCTGCGCGACAACGGCGGCATCTTTGCCCACTTCGCCGATGTGACCGAGGTGGAATTCTATCCGCTCCCGCTTGCCGAGATCGAGTGCTATGTCGATACCGCCCGCCCCTTCGACAAGGCTGGCGCATACGGCATCCAGGAGCTTGCCTGCCGCTTTGTCCGCGCCATACGCGGCGACTACCCCAACGTGGTTGGTTTGCCGGTGAGCCGCATCTACTGGGCTTTGATGGCGCGGGGAGACGAGGGGAACGGTCGCTTTTGAAAAAGCTCCGCAAAACTTTTATGAAAGGGGGGATTTGGATATAGTTTGTGCAAGTCCATGTGCGCACCAATATGAGCGATCCGTTTCCTGAGAAGATCGTTCGCGAGCGGCTGGACGGAGCCATCCGCACTCTACGGGGAGAGATTGCTTTATATCGTTTACTGGGTAGTGGTAGGATACCGTTTAGGGTAGGGCTTGCTGCATTCCGCCATCCGCACTCTACGGGGAGAGATTGCGATCGTTAGGATAAGGGATCCGCTTTTATGGGTATAGCTTGCTTATATGCCGCACAGACTGTTCTCTTTTTTCCCTTTTATCTCACCCGGTTTTTCATCTCCGTGGGTTTATTATAGAACTGTGCCAGTCGCGACGAGCCGGTATAGGCGTGTGTGATGGCGGCTGCCAATGCGTCGGCGGTATCGTCCGGCTTGGGGGGCTTTGGGAGATGCAGAAACTGTGTGACCATCGCGATGACCTGCTGCTTTTCCGCTCTGCCGTAGCCCACGACGGACTGCTTGATCTGGAGCGGCGTATATTCCGCGATCGGCACGCCCGCTTCGACGGCGGAGAGCAGGATGACCCCGCGCGCCTCCGCGACGATGATACCGGTTTTCTGATTGGTATTGAAGAACAGCTCCTCGACGGACATAGCGTCCGGGTGATAGGTGGAAAACAGGTGCTGCATTCCGTGATAGACGGCGGCGATACGGTTTTCGATGGACATATCGGGGGTGGTGGTGATCGAGCCGTAATCCACGGCACGGAGACTGCTCCGTTCGTAATCGATCACGCCCCAGCCGACAATGGCGATGCCGGGGTCGATACCGAGAATGCGCATATTCCCTGCTCCTGTTCTGAAATCTTCCTTGAATATAGTATTATAGCATACTGTACGGCGAAAGTCAAAAGGAATTTGCCGAACGTTTTGGAAACATTCTTAGAACACGGGGCAGAATTGCTTCTTTCCCCCAAACGCCTGTCGGCAGAGAATCGCGGGCAGCACTTCCCTTTTGGCGCATTTTGTGCTATACTGTAGAAAAACGCACATACGGGGGAAAAAGTCTATGAAGATCCGTGTCAAAGCCATGTCGCCGGAGGAATTTCTTGCCTTGCCGATGCCGCTGCACAAAAAGCCGGGGAAGCCGTCCATGGTATTTCGCACGCTGATGAAGCTGGCGGCGGTCTCGGAGCTGCACGCCGTCGATTTTCAGTGTAAGAGGATCGGGATGGAGAAGCTCACGCCGGGGGAGCCGTGTCTCTATCTCATGAACCATTCGAGCTTTATCGACCTGAAGATCATCGCGTCCGTGCTGTATCCCGCGCCGTTCCAGATCGTCTGCACCTCGGACGGCTTTGTCGGGAAGGAGTGGCTGATGCGCTCTCTCGGCTGCATACCGACGCGGAAATTCACGACCGACGCGGTGCTGGTACGCGACATGGCGCACGCGCTGCGGAAGAATCACGCGTCCGTGGTGCTGTATCCCGAGGCGAGCTATTCCTTTGACGGGACCGCGACGCCGCTGCCGGACACGATCGGCCCGCTCTGCAAAATGATGCGTGTACCGGTGGTGATGATCCGGACCTACGGTGCGTTTGCCAGAGATCCGCTCTACAACGGTCTGCGGCTGCGCAAGGTGCCCGTGACGGCGGAGATGACGTGTCTGTACACCGCGGCGGAGCTGCAATCGGCAAGCGCGGCGGAGGTACAGGAGAAGATCGACGCGTTTTTCACCTTCGACCATTTCCGTTGGCAGCGCGAGACGAACACAGCGATCACGGAGCCGTTTCGCGCCGAGGGGCTGGAGCGCGTGCTGTACAAATGCAAAAGCTGCGGCACGGAGGGTACGATGCACGGTCATGGAACGATGCTCCGGTGCGAACACTGCGGCGCGGCATGGGAAATGGACGTATACGGCACGCTGCACCGGGAGGGGGAGGAGCTCTGGATCCCGCAGTGGTACGCCTGGGAGCGTGCGGAGGTACGGCGGGAGCTGGCCGAGGGCAGATACAGGCTGGACATTCCGGTTCGGGTGCGGGGTATGCGGGATTTCCGTGCCATCTATGATCTGGGCAGCGGCAGACTGGTTCACGACGCAGACGGCTTCCATCTGACCTGCGGCAGGATCGACTGTCGTCAGAAGCCGGGCGCGTCCTACAGTCTCTACGCGGACTATTTCTGGTACGAGCTGGGCGACATGATCTGCATCGCGGATCGGGACAGCCTCTACTACTGTTTTCCGCAGACAGAGACCCCGGTGGCAAAAGCCCGTCTCGCCGCCGAGGAGATGTACAAGCTGCGCGAGGGTGCCGTCTCCCGGACGTAATATGCCAAAGCGGTATCCGTGGGGGGGAGTCTGCACCGGACAGCGGCCCCCCCCACACGGCTCCAAACCCGCGGCGGCAGGATTTTTTCAAAGCAGCCGGGGGACGATCGCGGAATGTGCGCCGTGAGTTTGTATGTACAAACCGCTTTATAAATCAAACTTGTTCCGTCTGCGATCTTTGCCAGATCCTTCCTGTTTTGCCACAAATACACGCAAAAAACAGGATTTTTATGCCAAATCTGCCGGGAAAAATAAGATTTCGCCGCGCGAGTTGAAAATAGCTCTTGTAATTTCGCGCCATATGGTATATAATGATATGGAATGTATCGATATACAAAGGAGCTGATTGATTCATTATGGCAGAATCCGAATGCACCCATGACTGCTCGACCTGCGGCGCGAACTGCTCGTCCCGGTCGTCTGCCCCCACCTTTGAACCCATGCACGAGGGCTGTCACGCCAAGCACGTGATCGGCATCGTTTCGGGCAAGGGTGGCGTCGGCAAGTCGATCGTAACGTCCATGCTCGCCGTGGCACTGCGCCGTCATGACCACTCTGTGGGTATTCTTGACGCGGACATCACGGGGCCCTCTATCCCGAAGGCGTTCGGCACGCACGGAGACGTACTGTCCACCGGCGACGGACTATTGCCGCTCGAAACAAAGACGGGCATCAAGATGATCTCCGTCAATCTCTTACTCGACGAGGAGACCCGCCCGGTTGTATGGCGCGGTCCTGTGATCGCCGGTACGGTAAAGCAGTTCTGGACGGACGTGATCTGGGGAGAGCTGGAATACCTCCTCATCGACATGCCGCCGGGAACGGGTGACGTACCGCTGACGGTGTTCCAGTCCATCCCGCTCGAAGGCATCATCATCGTAACGACCCCGCAGGATCTCGTGTCCATGATCGTCAAGAAGGCGGTCAACATGGCTGCGCTGATGAACATTCCGGTCATCGGTCTGGTCGAGAATATGTCCTACGCGGTATGCCCGGACTGCGGTCGGCACATCAATGTATTCGGCGAATCGAAGGCAGAGGCGGTAGCCGCGGAGTGCGGTATCCCGTTCCTTGGCAGACTCCCGCTGGATCCGTCTCTCGCCGCACTGTGCGACCGCGGCGTGATCGAGCTGATGGAGAACAACTATATGGATCCCATCGTGGACGCGGTGGAGAAGTAACAGACACGCATTTCATTCAGGAGGAAATATATGAAGAAAACCATGACAACGGTACCCTTCAACGGTACCGCAGAACAGAAGGCAGCCCTCGACGCCCTCATCGCGGCACACAAGGGTGAAGCCGGTGCGCTCATGCCGGTGCTCCAGCAGGCGCAGGACATCTACGGCTATCTGCCCGTGGAGGTACAGAAGGAGATCGCGGCGGGACTGGACGTTCCCTATTCCGAGGTTTTCGGCGTTGTAACGTTCTACTCTCAGTTCTTACTCAATCCGAAGGGCGCACATCCGGTAGCGGTATGTCTTGGCACGGCCTGCTACGTAAAGGGCTCCGGCAAGCTGATGGAAAAGCTCGAAGAGCTGCTCAAGATCAAGCCGGGTGAGATCTCCAACGACCTTCAGTTCAGCCTGGACGCGACCCGCTGCATCGGTGCCTGCGGTCTGGCTCCCGTACTGACCATCGGCGAGGACGTATACGGCCGTCTGGAACCGAACCAGCTGGAAGGCATCTTAGCAAAATACAGATAACGGAAATGCGGCGGGAAGCGGGCTCTGCGGCTCGTCTCTTCCCCTTTCCCGTATTTTCGCAAGGCAATCATTTTCGCTCCACTACACGGCTGCCCAAAGGAGACTCTTTCCATGAAGATACACGAACTTCAGAAGGTCCTTGGCGCGGAGCTGTTATGTGGCGAATCGTATCTGGACAGCGACGTATATGCGGCGTGCTGCAGTGATATGATGAGCGACGTACTGGCATTCGTGAAGGATCAGGGTGTGCTGATTACGGGGCTTGTAAACGCCCAGGTGATCCGCACCGCCGCCATGATGGACATGGTCTGCGTCGTTTTTGTCCGTAGCAAGGTCCCCACGGAAGAAATGATCGCGCTGGCGGAAGAATGCGGCATTGTAGTCATGCGCTCCACGCTGCGGGCATTTGAAGCCTGCGGTATTCTATACGCAAGACTGAACGGATCGAAAAAGGGGGACGCGTCATGACACGTGAACCCATCCGATTCCACTTTGACGTTGACGGCGAAAACTT
>USGH01000177.1 GCA_900554225.1 uncultured Eubacteriales bacterium
CATGAACGGAGACATTCTGTTCGCGGACTATATGGAAAAGTGGCTCGACATCATCAAAAGCTCGGTTGCAGTCCCGATATTTGCCTCGTACTCGACCACGGTTAAGAAAATCGTATCGCCGTACTTCCGTGAAAAAGAAGTGACACGCAAGAATCTAAGGAGATTCTGGCTATATTGGTGTCCAAAAGCGTCCTGAAATCACAAACCACGAGCATTTTTCCAACATTGACTTCCGTATCAACCGCCGCCCGAGTAGTCTTCCCAAGGTTAGCGACAACGCCATCGACTGTGAATGCTGCATGATTCAGAGGTTCCTTAGAATCCGATGAGAATTGTAGACCGTCTATTGACTTTGTGTGCGGGATCGTGTATACTATTTTCATAAGATATAACGTCCGTTCTGCAATGATGGTTTTAGAACGTGGAGGACTTGTACACAGAGGAGTATAGTATATGGCAGCATTTATGACAAGCGCGTTTCCGTGGCTTTCGATGGGGCTTTTTGTCGCTGTCGCCGCATCCCTATGCACGGAAAAGGTCAGAAATAGCGGCAACCCGACAAAGAAAAATGGTGATGGGAAGCCGCGGGCATGAGCGAAAACAGCGCGCAGCAGAAACGATACGGCACAATAGGAGCGAGAATATGGAGAATAAGGCAAGCATGACATCCCTGATGTCCGCGTTTGGCAGGGCGTATCACAATGCACACGCACGGGATCCGATCTTTCGGGACACGATGGCAGGAGAGCTGATGACGGATGCGGAATATCGCGCGATCGGCGGGTACATTCTCTCCGGAATCGATTTCTTTGCACCGGACAAAAAGGGGACCTTCCGGGACGATGACGACGCACTGCGGTACCTTGTCCATACGCAGATCGCACCGACGCCGCTTGCACGTGCCGCCTGGTGTGAGGATGCACTGCGGACAGCGGTCCATACCGGGGTGCGCCAATACGTGATCCTCGGTGCGGGACTGGACACCTTTGCCTATCGGGAGCCGTATTTCTGCGCGCAGTATCCGGTATTTGAGGTGGATCATCCGCAAACGCAGGCGGACAAGCGAAAGCGACTGACCCGTGCCGGAATCGATGTGCCGGATGGCGTACACTATGTCCCGCTCGATTTCACCTGTGACAATCTCTTTGACGCACTGCTCTCCGCCGGGTACAATCCCAAAAAGAAGACCTTCTTTTCGTGGCTGGGGGTCAGCATGTACCTTGACCGCACGGCAATCGAGCATCTGCTGGACGAAATTGCGGCCCATGCGCCAAAGGGTTCGAGCCTCGTGTTCGATTACGCGTCTGCCGCGCTGTTCCTTTCGGAGGATCGCCGGGTGCAGAATATGCTGGCGATGGCACAGGCGGGCGGGGAAGCGATGCGTTCGTCCTTTGACCCGATGAGTCTGGAGCGGATGGCGGGCGACCACGGCTTTCTCGTGCACGAGCATCTCATGACCGCAGACATCCAGAAGCGGTATTTCGCAAACCGGGACGACGATCTCTCCGCGTTCCCGTGCATTTGCTTCGCCCATGCCGTGGTACAGTGAGGAGGAAATATGCACATTTCATTGGAAGAAAATCTACCTTATAATGTCCTTGCGCTCGTGGCATTGGCGGGCTTCTACGGGATCTATTTCGGAAAAATGCTTGCACAAAAGCGCAGGGGAATCCGCACCCACCAGATTGGTATGCGCAAGGAGCGCGGACTGCACACCGTCGAGGTGCTCATGGGAATCGCCACGTTTGTGATCGTTCCGGTGCAGCTATGCGCCATTGTGTTCGGGTGGAGTCATATGCCGTCCGGCGCGCGGTTCACGGGATTTCTTATCGCCATGCTGGGAGACGCGATCTTCCTCATCTCTGTATGGACGATGCGCGATAGCTGGCGCGCCGGAATCCCGGAGAAGGACAGAACCGCACTTGTGACAGATGGCATTTACGCCTACAGCCGCAATCCGGCGTTTTTGGGGTTTGACTGCATGTATATCGGCGTTTTTCTCCTGTATGCCAACGTGCTGACCGGTCTCTGTACCGCGTTTGCCATCGTGATGCTGCATATGCAGATTTTGCAGGAAGAAAAATTTATGACCGCCACACACGGAGCGGAATATCTCGCGTACAAAAGCAAAGTGTTCCGGTATCTTGGAAGAAAGAGGTAGAGTATGCACGTACATACCATCGGTATTGTTTGTCTGTCATCCGGTTCTCTCGGCGAGCCGTATATGCGCCACGAGCGAATGATCGGCGAAAAAAGGCTTGCGGAAATGGGAATCCGGCTCCGGTATCTGCCGTATGCGCTGGCAGGGAGAGAATACATCCAAAACCATCCGGAAAAGCGTGCCGAGGATCTGCTCACGGCGTTCCGGGATCCGGAGATCGATATGATCCTGTGTGCCATCGGGGGAGATGACACGTATCGTCTGGCACCGTATCTGTTTGCAGACGATGCAATACAAAAGGCAGCAGCGGGATCCCACAAGATTTTCCTCGGCTTTTCCGACACAACGCTTAACCATCTGATGCTGCATAAAATTGGTTATCCAACCTATTACGGGCAGGCGTTTTTACCGGATGTGTGCGAGCTGTCCCCGGAGATGCTGCCGTATACGGCACGGTATTTCCGAGAGCTGATCGAAACAGGGACGATCCGGAAAGTGCGTCCGAGTACAATTTGGTACGAATGCCGGACGGATTTTTCTCCGGAACAGATCGGTGTGCCACTACACCATCATGCGCATGAGGGATTTACGCTGTTGCAGGGTAGTCCGCGCTTTCATGGGAGGATTCTCGGTGGCTGCATCGATTCGCTGTACGATATGTTCTCGTCGGAACGGTACGCGGATATGCCGGAGATCTGTGCGCACTACGGACTGTTTCCGTCGGCGGAGGACTGGCGCGGACGGATCCTGCTTCTCGAGACCAGTGAGGAAAAAATGGAGCCGCAGAACTACCGCAAAGCACTTCTGTATCTGAAAAACGCGGGTGTATTCGGCGCGATCTCCGGCATTCTTCACGGCAAGCCCATGGACGGAGCCTATGAGGAGGCATACCAATCGATCCTGTGTGATGTGATTGGCGACGCGACAGTCCCCGTGCTGTGGGGGGTGAACATCGGTCATGCCTTGCCGCGGTGCATCCTGCCGTTTGGTGTGGAAACATCGGTAGACGCAGAGGCGCAGGTGATACGGATCGTGGGATAAAATGAAGAATACCGCAGATTTTCCGGGATTTCCGGTCGTCTGCGGTATTGTTGTTTATAATGGGCTGCATCGATGGCGCGTTGTCTGTGCCTGTTTACGCATTTAGCGGGATTTTGGGAGGGATCCGTCTGTTAAGCCTGCGTTGGCTTGGTGTACAGCGGGTGGTCCACAAAAAAGAGCCATTCGGGATGGGTGGTGGTGTCGCGGCAGAGGGAGAGAATGTCGTGGTACCGCATCGGCGTCTGGATCCCGGCCAAATACATCTGGATCCCGTGGTGGTTGTCTCCTCCCGCAAAGACCGGCAGTCCGTATTCCCGCGCGTAGATCTCCGCCATGTGGTTCTCGTGCGCTGTCCGGTTCGCGTTCCGGATCTCGACACCGTCCACGGAGCGCGGATAGAGCCGTATGCAATCGATGTAGCGCGCTTCCCGGAACGGATGTGTCTGTACGACAAATCCGCCGTCCGCCCGTACCGCGTCAAAATAATCGTTCGGCTTCCACGAAAGCTGATCGGGATGCGCCCGCAGCCAATCCTCACCGATGCCGTAGATGCAGAAATCTGTCCCGCCGCAGGTGTATTCAAAGCCGAAGAATACGTCCATATCCCAGTCTGCGGCGATCTTCTGTGCTTTATGATAGGGAAGCATGATGTGCGATATGATCTCATCCCACGTCAATCCCTCTCGATCCCGCAGGGTGCAGCTGCCGCTGTTGAGAAAATGGTCGGTCAGGCAAACCCCGGCGTATCCGAGATCCCGATAGAGGGTGAGCTGTTCCTCCACCGTCCGATCGGCGCAACGGCTTCCCTCGGCGGTGTGCAGATGCATTTCATAGCGATATTGTCTTTCTTCCATAGTAGTCCTGTCTTCTTTCTTGAAAAGGATTATCGTTCTTCTATATAGAGCTTGCCGTCTTTGACATAACCGTACCGCCCATGCTCGTACAGCGATACTGACTCGCCGATCTGTGCCGTGATGCCAAGCGGGGAAATGTACTTGTCAACCAGGCCTATCGGTGCGAAGCCGTCCACAACCGGTACGATGATGTAGAGGCGGAAGTCGTCGTGATCCTGTAGTGTAACCGCCATTTTCTCCCCGGCGCGCAGGATCGTGCATTCTCCGGAAAAATGCTCATATACGGCGTATTCGTCCGCTTCTGCAATGCCTTCCGCATCTGTGGGACAGAGGACGCCGGTGATCGGCTCGTTTGCCCGATCGATATGGAATATGGCGACGGCACCGGAGCTTCCGCAGAGGTTCTGGATCTTGAGCGGCGTGTGTGCGCATTCCGGATTGGCAAAGAGACAATCGCGGGCGGGCATACCGGGACGGTCACAGCGGAGGATTCGTCCGTCGGCAAAGGCAAGGGGCGCGAGGATCTCCGGGCGTGAACGATCCAGTTCATCGCTGACATAGATCGGACCGCCGCTGACCGCCCGGAGAACGCTGTTCTTGACACCCTGGCTGTCGTCCGTCCACCACATATCGTAGTCGCTCCAGTAAAACTGCCCCTGGATGAGCGAATTGTACGTACACTGGAGGATGTGCTTTGTGAACCACGGGCGGTTCTCCGGTTGGAAATCGTCGCTGCAACGGGAAATCGCACTTGTCGGACGGTTCCACATATCCTCGGATGCCATGCCCATGCAGTTGATCATATCCCCGCCGAAATTCACGCCTACCGACGCTTCCAGACCGCGGTGGTATTCCCGGCACACCTTACCCACCGTATCCATGCCGCGATAGAACCGCCGATACATACTCTGGTTGTCCACCTTGACAAAGGCAGCACCGCAGTCCCGGAAGAACCGATGCATCGTGTTGTAGTAGCCGTATGCCTTGTCCTCGTGCCAGTCGCCCAAGCACTTCCCGTCGATGGAGGTCGTGGTGTATGGGGAGAGCTTTTTGGCGGCGGGACCATCCTTTTCCAGACCCATCCAGTATCCCGTTGTCGGATGCCAGATCGCCGGGATCATGCCGTATTCCGTGCGCATCCGCTTCAGGCAGTGTGCCAGACCATGCGGGAATCGGCTGTGCGACGCTTCAAAATCCGTCATTGCCGAGGAATGCATCAGGCGGAACATCTCCTCGCGTGTTTCGTATGTGTTCCGGTCGAATTTCGATACCTCTGCCCACATATCGTCAAGGATCGCCCAGCGAACCGGGATCCTTTTATCGCGAAATTCTCTGCACTTTTGCAGCAGCCCCTCCTCCGATACCCGGATCTGCATCGCGTCCCAGCTGCACCAGCCGAGATATTCAAAGATCTCCGGATACCGTCTCTCGCTCCGAGGCACACAGCCGTTATGCAGCTCCGACAGCGCAGCCCTGACGCAGGCTTCGGTGAGCGTATACGGATCCTCACCACGTGCGGTCACAAAGGCGATCCCACGGCAGGCACAGATTCCCTCACACCACGAAAACAGTACCGCGCGCAATCCCTCCTCTCCGCCGGAAAGCACGCATTTGTAGTCCTCCGAAACCACCGGCACGATCACGCGGCAGGATCCGTCCCGATACCGGAGGAGGAGATACTGTGTCTCGCCCGGCACATCGGTCAATTTGTCGCCGAACACGGGCATACACCAGAACTCGGAGTGCCTTCTGTCCGCCATGA